>JAFGTO010000501.1 GCA_016934095.1 Candidatus Glassiibacteriota bacterium | reverse complement strand
GGCGGTAGACCACCGTGTTGCCGGTGATCAGGGCCCGCTTGCTGCCCTGCTCGAAAGTGCCTGTGTCCTGGTAGAAAGTGATGCCGCCGGCGTAGTTATGGTAGAGCAGGTTGTTGCGTACGATCACGTCCTGGACGTGGGTCATGTTGATCCCTGCCCCGCCGAGCGGCCGCCCGTTCTTGTAGCAGATATTGCCCTCGATGATGCCGAACGAGATCACGCCGTCGCCGCCGTACTCGGGGTCGCCGTTGACATGGATGCCGCAGCCGGAGTTGTGGTGCAGGATGTTGTTGCGGATAATGAAGTTGTCCCCGCTGTTCGAGTGGTAGATACCGTGCTCGCGCCAGGAGCCGTAGCACTCGTTGCCCTCGAGCAGGAAGTCCGAGGCGTGGTCGGTGAACATTCCCCATTTACCGTTGTTGAACGAGGTGCAGTTGCGCACGGTAATGAACTTGCTGTGGCTGATTACGATACCGCCCCGCGCAGCCTCAGCCACGTTCAGACCGTCGAGGACCACGTGGCAGCAGTCGTTCAGGGTAAGGCCGTCCCGGTCTTCGCCGCTGCCGCGGATCACGGCATAAGGCCCCTCGGCCTTGATCACCAGGGGTGCCTCCGGCTTGCAGCCCCGGCGGATATGCACTCCGCCCTGGTAATTACCATTCCGGATGATCAGGGTGTCCCCTCCCCAGAGGTGGTTGACCGCTGCGGCCAGCGTGCGAAAGACCGCGCCTTGCTCGACCGGGGAGTTGTCGTCCCCGGAAGGAGAGAGGTAGAAAGTGCGGGCCGCGGCACTGCCGTAAAGCGCCAGGGCCAGTACCAGGGCGTGATAAATACCTGAGCGCAGAAACCGGGCGGTGCTTGCTTGCATTTTCCACTCCTTGCCGTGCGGTCGGCCTGCCTGTCAATAAATTTTAATCCGTAAGATTGAATATATTACTTCCAGGGGATTAGGCAAGAAATAAGTTGCGGATCACAACTTTTATAAGATTAGGCTGGAAAACCTGAAAGCTTGCTTGTGGGATAAACAACCGTCTCGAGGCCCATCTTGCAAAATGGTACTCTGCCGTGTTTAGAATGTGCTGTGTCGTTTCTGTTTAACTCATTTTATACTCAGGTGTCAATGAATCCAGTCTCAAATCCCCGGATAATGCCTTTCCAGAAAAACTCATGGCGAAGCAAAGGACCCTTTTCCCGGCCTGTGGGGCGTCGATTATCCACCCCCTGTCCCTAAAAAAGCAAGACCGCTCAATCGGTTATTATTCACCCTGAGATGCTCCGGTTTGGTCGCCGCCTCCGCCCAATACCGCGTAAAGCCTCACCTGGTTGGCAAGCTTCGCCAAGCGCAGGGAGACCAGTCCCTGCTGCGCGGCGAAGAGCGAGCGTTGCGCGTCGAGGACACTCAGGTAGCTGTCAATGCCGTTCTCGTAACGGGAAAGGGCAAGCCGGTAGGTTTCGGCCAGGGCGTTGACAAGAGATTGCTGCGCGTCGACCTGCTGGTCAACCGTGCCGCGCATGGCCAGCGCATCGGCCACTTCCCGGAAGGCGCTTTGAATCGCCTTCTCGTATTGGGCCACGGCGATTTCCCTTTGCACTTTGCTGGCCTTGAGCGCGGACCAGATGCGGGCATCGAAGATTGGCATCACACCCTTCGGCGCGTAGCTCCACGTGCCCGTACCGGATTTGAACAGCCTAATAAGTTCATCGCTGGCAGTGCCGAGGGCGCTTGTCAGGGAAATGCGGGGGAATAAAGCGGCCCGCGCGGCGCCAATGTCGGCGTTGGCCGCCTTGAGCATGTTTTCGGCTTGAAGCACATCCGGCCGGCGCAGGAGCACCTCGGAGTGCAGCCCGGGAGAAATCTCCCGGGGCGGGCGGACGCGGCCCAGCTCGGCAGGCAACAGCTCACCGGGCACCTGTTCGCCTGCCAGCAGGTTCAAGGCGTTTTCATCCTGTGCCGCCAGTTGAGTGTAATGGGCAATGTCCCGGCGCGCTGCATCCACAGGCGTTTGGGCTTGATGCAGGGTCAGCCCGTTCGCGAGACCGACCTCATACTGTTGCTGCACCAGCTCGTAGGCGGCTTTCTGTGTTTGAAAGGTGGTTTCCGCCAGGGCAAGATTCTCCCGGTCGGCGGCCAGGGCCAGGTAGGCGTTGGCTACTGCCGACACCAGCAGAGTCTGTGCGCTGCAGCGGGCCTGCTCCGTGGCCAGGTATTCCTCCAGCGCTCGGTTTTTGAGGCTGCGGATGCGGCCAAAGAAATCAATCTCCCAGGAAAGTACGCCGAGATTGACGTCGTATCGTTCGGTGGTTTGGGGTTGTCCGGGCTGCGTCAGATCGGCGGAAGAACGTTGCTTGCCGGCGCTGCCCGAGGCAGCGACGGTCGGCAAGAGCTCGTTTCGCTGGATACCGTAGAGGGCGCGCGCCAGCTCGACATTCAAGGCGGCCAGTCGCAGGTCGCGGTTGTTCGTCAAGGACATCCCGATGACCTGTTGCAGCTTCTCATCGGTGAAAAATTCCTGCCAGCTCAATTCCGGGGCGGCCGGGGCATTCGCTGACGCGCGGCTTTGCTCGTAGGCTGCGCCACTGGGCCACTCGGCCGGCATCGGCGATGAGGGCCGGGCATATTTCGGGGCCATCGTGCAGCCAATGGTGCAGACGGTGATTCCACTCAGTAAGAGGAAAACTATTTTTTTCATATTTATCAGTTCCCAGGTGGATTTGTCCCAGCGCTCCCGGCCGCTGGTTGCGGTTTGCGTTTGCCGAAAGTCTTCTCGATCAGCACGTAAAACAGCGGCGCAAACAGGATCACGAGGACCGTGCCGGTGATCATTCCTCCCAGCACCGAGGTGCCGATGGCATTCATGGCCCCTGCTCCCGCGCCTTTGCTCAAGGCCAGGGGCAGGACACCGAAGCCGAAGGCCAGCGAGGTCATGACGATGGGCCGCAGCCTTAGTCTCGTGCCTTCCAGCGTCGCCTCGATCAGTCCGACGCCTTGTTCGACCCGGGCCTTGGCGAACTGGACGATGAGGATGGCGTTCTTCGTGGTCAGGCCTAGGGTGGTCAACAGCCCGATCTGGAAATAGACGTCATTGGACAACCCACGCCCCGTCGAAGCGAGGACGCCGCCGATGACCCCCAGGGGCAGGACCAGCAGGATGGCGATGGGGATAGGCCAGCTTTCGTAAAGGGCCGCCAGGCAGAGGAAGATTACCAGGATCGAAAAGGCGTAGAGCGGGCCTGTCTGGGCGGAGGACTGCCGCTCCTGGTAGGAAAGCCCGGTCCAGTCATAGCCGAATCCCTGCGGCAGCTTGGAGACGATCTCTTCCATGGCCCGCATCGCCTCACCGGAGCTCCTGCCCGGCGCCGGCTCGCCCCAGATGTTCAGGGACGGGAAACCGTTGAAGCGCTCCAGCCGGGGCGAGCCGGTGGTCCAGCGGGTGGAGGCGAACGAGGCAAAGGGCACCATTTTACCGGATATATTGCGCACGTAGAGCTTCTCCAGGTCCGTGGGCAGCCTGCGATAGGGAGCGTCCGCCTGGGTGTAAACCCGCTTGACTCTGCCGGCCTGAATGAAGTTGTTGACATAGGAGCCGCCGAAAGCCGCAGAGATAGTGCTGTGGATCGAAGTAATCGGCACCCCCAGGGCTCCGGCCTTTTCCCAGTCCACGTCAATCCGGAACTGGGGCACGTCTTCCATGCCGTTGGGCCGGACATTCACCAGCCTCGGGTCCTGCATCGCCATGCCGAGGAGCTGGTTGCGGGCTCTCATCAGGGCGGCGTGATCCAGGCCGCCGCGGTCCACCAGTTGGAAATCGACACCCCGGGCATTGCCCAGCTCAACCACTGCCGGGGGCGGGAAGGCAAAGACCAGGGCCTTGCGCATCCTGGAGAACGCCCCCATGGCCCTGCCGGCGATGGCTTTTACCCTCAAGTCCGGGCGGTCGCGAAGATCCCAGTCCTTCAGCTTGACAAACACCATCCCGTTGTTCTGCCCCCTCCCGGAAAAGCCCATGCCCACCACCGTCATGCAGGATGCCACCGATTCTTGTTCGTTCTCCTGGAAATAGCGCTGGACCTCATCCGCCACTTCCTGGGTCTGCTCCAGGGTGGAGCCGGTGGGCGCGAGGATCTGGGCCAGCAGAATCCCCTGGTCCTCGTCCGGGAGGTAGCCCGTGGGCATCCTCATGAAAAGAACTCCCAGTCCGGCCACGATCAGGACGAACGCCGCGAGGTAGCGAAGCTTCCGGGAAAGAGCGTGCCCGACCAGGGCCACGTACCAGTTTCTGAACCGGAAAAAGACGCGGTCGAACCACATGAAAAAGGGGCGCAGGAAGAACACCGCGCTCTCCGCCGGCTCATGCCCCTTGGGCACCGGCTTGAGCAGCGAGGCGCAAAGCACCGGGGTCAGGATCAGGGCCACGGCCACCGACAATAGCATCGCCGCGGCGATGGTCGCAGAGAACTGGCGATAGATGACGCCGGTGGAGCCTGCGAAAAACGCCATGGGGCCGAAGACTGCCGCGAGCACCAGCCCGATGCCGATCAGGGCGCCGGTGATCTGATCCATGGACTTGGCGGTGGCTTCCCGGGGCGGCAGCCCCTCCTCGCTCATGATCCGCTCCACGTTCTCCACCACCACGATGGCATCGTCCACCAGCAGCCCGATGGCCAGCACCATGGCGAACATGGTCAGCATGTTGATGGAGAAACCGAACAGCCCCAGCACCGCGAAAGTCCCCAGGAGCACTACCGGCACCGCGATGGTCGGAATCAGGGTGGCGCGGATGTTGCCCATGAACAGCCACATGACCAGAAAGACCAGTATGATCGCCTCGAAGAGGGTCTTGTCCACCTCGTCGATGGCCACCCGGATGAAGGGGGTAGTGTCGTAGGGGTACACGACTTTCATCCCCGGAGGGAAGTAGCGGCTCATCTCCGCGAGCTTATCCTTGACAGCGTCGGCGGTACTCAGTGCATTGGCGCCCGGCGCCTGACGGATCGCCAGTCCGCCGGCCGGTTTCCCGTTGTAAAAGGCCTTGACATCGTAGATCTCACTGCCCAGCTCTGTCCGCCCCACGTCCCTGACCCGCACGATGGAGCCGTCCGGATTGATGCGCACGGGGATGTCTGCGAACTCCTCCGGGGTCTGGAGGAGGTTCTGGACAATGATGGAGGCGTTCAAACGCTGGCCTTCCACTGCCGGCATGCCGCCGAACTGGCCGGCGGAAACTTCCACGTTGTAGGCCCGCAGCGCCAGGACCACGTCTTCCACGGTCAGGTGGTAATCTGTGAGCTTGTCCGGGTTCAGCCAGACCCGCATGGCGTACTGTGAGCCGAAAGTCATCACCTCGCCGACCCCGGGCACCCGCGCCAGCACCTTTTCCAGGTTGGACTGGGCGTAGTCCATCAGGTCGCTGCCATCCATGCTGCCGTCTTCGGAGACCAGCCCCACGATTAACAGGAAATTCCGCGTGGACTTGCTGACCATGACCCCCGAGCGCTGGACCACTTCCGGGAGGCTGGACATGGCGAGCTGGAGCTTGTTCTGCACCTTGGCCCAGGCCAGGTCCGGATCGGTCCCCGGCTTGAAGGTCAGTTCGACGCGGGAGGCGCCGGCCGCATCACTCGTGCCTGCGAGATAGAGCATGTCGTCGAAGCCGGTCATCTTCTGCTCGATGATCTGGGTGACGCTGTTCTCCACAGTCTGCGCCGAGGCCCCGGGATAAAAGGCGTCGATGGCGATGGAAGGCGGAGCGATCGGAGGATACTGGGATATGGGCAGGTTATAGATGGCCAGCGCGCCCGCCACCATCATCACGATGGCAATGACCCAGGCGAAAACCGGACGGTCGAGAAAAAATTTCGATAACATCGCGCGCCTCCGTCAGTTCGCTTGAGGCGCGGCCGGGGCGCCGTTGACAGTTTTCGCCGAAGCCGGGACTACCTTGACTTTGGCACCCGGACGCACTTTCTGGAATCCTTCCACAATCACCCGGTCGCCGGGTCCGAGCCCCGCGGTAACCAGCCATTGATCGCCGATGGCGCGGTCCAGGGTCAGCGCTCGCTGCTGGACCTGGTCTTCCGCATCCACGATCAGGGCATAAGGGTCCCCTTTGGGGTCGCGCGAGACCCCTGGCTGAGGAACCAGGATGGCCTGCTCGTTGACGCCTTCTTTAACCACCGCCCGGACGAACATGCCCGGCAGCAGCGCGCCTTCCGGGTTGGGAAAGACAGCCCGCAGGGCCACCGAGCCGGTGCTGGGGTCCACGGTGATGTCGCGGAACTGGAGCGTTCCCTCCTGGGGGTACGGCGCGCCGTCTTCCATGAAGAGTCTGACATCTTGCAGGTTACCGCCGTTCCGGTTGAGCCGGCCTTCCTCAAGGCGCCGCTTCAGGCGAAACAGTTCGGTGGTGGATTGCTGAACGTCTACGTAGATGGGGTCCAGTTGTTGAATGCTTGCCAGGGCCATGGGCTGATAGGCCGTTACAATGGCGCCCTCGGTCACGCTGGACCGGCCGATGCGCCCGGAAATGGGAGCAGTGATCCTGGTATATTCCAGGTTGATCCGGGCGGTCTTCAGCATGGCCTCCCAAGACTGGATGTCCGCCTCGAGCTGTCTCAGGGCCGCTGCAGCATCGTCGTAATCCTGCTGGCTGACCGCTTTGCCGGGCAGTAACTCCTTGAAACGCTCGGCTCTTGCCCTGAAGGCAGGCAGATTGGCTTCGGACCTGCCGAGGGAGGCCTTAGCATTGTCGAGCGCCGCCTGAAAAGGAGCGGGATCGATCTGGTAGAGCACGTCTCCCGCCTTGACATCGGCGCCTTCCGTAAAGAGACGCTTCTGGATGAGGCCATTGACCTGGGGGCGGATTTCCGCAATGCGGTAGGCGGCTGTCCGGCCCGGCAGCTCCGTAGTCAAAACAATTTGCTGCGGTTCTACCGTCATTACGGCCACTTCCGGGGCGGGTTGAGGTTGCGGCTGCTGCCGGCCGCAGCCGGTCCATAAAAGACCTGCCAGCAGTGCCGCCGGTACCACACTCCATTTTATGGAATTATCTAAAGCTTCATTGAATTGCATCAGAGATCCTCCCAAAATTGATAAAAAGTATTCGGATTCATGTACTTAGAATCTAGTGAAAAATGGTTTCTTGAATTTGTTTCCTTTCGCTCTTAATGACCAATAACTTCATTTACTCGCCAGTATTCCCTCGAGGAAGGCGCTTTCCAGGTCTGCGATTATTTTTTCGGGCCGGGCCAAGTCTTTCACGTGGTCCCACTTCTCGATCAGGCCGAAAGTCAGGCTTTCCAGGCAGACAGCCAGCAGCATCGGGGGCATGGGCTTTACCATCCCTGCCTCCATCGCCTCCCGGAACAACCCGGCCATGAAGCGCAGGTGGTTCTCCAGCTTGACCGTGATCAGGGGGTGCTCCTTCTCTATCGCGGGCATGTTCTTTTCCGTCTTGATGTCGAAGATAAGACGGAAGAAGTTAAGGTTCTCGAGCAAAATCTTGCATGTATTTCTCAGGATGAACCTGATTTTCTCCAGGGGGCATTTGATCTTGCGGACCTGCTCCTCCTCACTGTGTAAAAACTCCGTGGCTTTGGTATCCATCAGGGTGATGAACAGGGCGTCCTTGCTCGGGAAAAAGTTATAGAGCGTGCCGACCGACAACTCGACCCTGGCGGCGATGGCGCTCATGATAGTATCGCGGAAACCCGACTGGGAGAATTCCTGCTCGGCGGCCTCCAGGATCTCCTGTCTGATACGCTCTCTCTCCCGCTCTCTCCTCGACAGCCGTCCCATAGTACGCCTCCGGCATGAGTGGATATTCAAAAATTGATCTAATGGTCATATATTGAATGAAAGTTCAATTTATTGAACCACAATTCAAATGTCAAGGGTTATTTAATAAATTTTGAATGGGGAAAAAAGGGCATCCGCCTCATGGATTTGCTGGGTCGCTATTACGGGGGATTCAGCCCGGCAGGCCCGCGTAACCGTTTCTGCCGGCAGCGAATGCCATTGAGGGGTTGAATTGGACAAGGAGCACGGTACGGCATCGCCCTCCCCAGGCCCCTACCGGTAAAGTCCCTCGAGCAAGTGGATGCAGATGTCCGCCATGCGCTCCCCTGAGCCAGCCGGCAGGGCGGCGGTGCTCGGCTCGTATCCTCCTCGGGCAAAGGCCTCCCGGGTGGGAACGTACAGCGGGGACTCCGAATCCGTAAGCTCGACAACTATGATGTCTTTGCCGGGGAACCGGCCCTTGACCGCCATGCCGTGCTGCACGAAGATCTCCCCGGGCATGGCAGCCAGGGCGAACTGGTTGAACCCGATGACCGTAAAGGGCAGCCGGAGGGTATCGGAGTCGCCCACGAATTGGCTGGCCCAGGTCCTGACACCCCAGTCAAGGGCTTTTTTCAGCTCATAAGGGTCAAAGGGTGTTGCCGCCATCCGCCGGAAATCATCCTCTGCCTTTACCCTCATCTCTTCGGTAATCTCCGCCAGGTCCGGCGCAACCGCAAAGCTTTGTATATCCTGGTTCCAATAAGTTTTAATAAGGGGAATGAATTCCGCTTCCTCCATTTTCTGCGTAATCAGCCGTCCTAACCGGGCACCGATATCAACCATCAGGTCTTCCCCGTAGTCCTCGATAAAAGGCTTGGTATTTCCGCAGGGTCCCTGTACGAAATGCGCGGGAGCTCCACCCGTGGCTTTGGACACTTTCGCGCACAGCACCCCGGGGAAATCCGCTGAGTACTGCCTGGTCCGGCTGCCGCGGAAAGTGGTGGCATGACAGGCAAACCGCACCAGGGTGCCGATGGTCTTGCCGGATTTGTCCCTGAAGCAGAGGGCTTCCAGGTGGGGGTCTACGGGGCCGTCCAGGGGCATCGACTGCGGCAGGGAGTTCAGCAGGGCCAGGGACCGGGGCGAGGCGCCGGTCAAGTCGCCGGTATTCGGCACGCCGACATCGGCATATTGCGTTCCCAGGATCTGCGCCCCATGCACTATGAAGTCGATGACCTGGTCGCGGGCGTCCAGCTTTTTTCCATCCTCCACTATCTTGTTGTTCCTGGAGTACCCCATGGTCAGGTCGCCGAACTTATCATTGATCGCGACCCGGCGGTTGACCACCAGCCCCGGGCCGACCTCCACCCGGGAATATCCCACCCGGGCCGGCCGGGCAGCTTGCCGGGCCTTTCTGGCGATGGAGCCGACCCAACGGGCCAGGGCCGTGTCCTCTACCGAGGTGCCCGAATGGGTGTGGCTCGGGCAGACAATGACCCGGACACCGGAAATTCCCAGCGAGTCCGCGAGGCTTTTTTTGATGGCCGCTGTCTGGCCGTCGGTTACCTCTATCATGTCCAGGCTGACTATCCCGAAGGGCTGTTCCCTGTCTTCCACCCAGATCACTTTGGCGTAGAGCGTATCGTGGAAGCTGTAATCAGGCTTGTTTATGCCGATAGACGCGATTTCCTGCCGGGCGAACCCGACCTTTAGGGGAGCTTTTTCCATGGTGCAGCCGGGTACGGTCATAGCCACTGCAAAAAGCAAGAGGGAAATAACGCCGGCTGCCGGGTTCACTCCCTGCCTTTCTGCGGGCTCAGGAGTTGAGCTTGTCTGCATCTGGCACCTCCGGTATTCCCGGTTTGAAATTATATGCTCTCGGTTATCCACTGCTTTTTGAGATGGACCTATATGTCTTCAGAACGAGTGTGGCGCTTGAAGTTTAAATTAATGATTAGTGTTGAGTTTATGCAACTGTTATAGTATCCCTCTATCCTGGCCCCTGAGATGGCCGGGCAGGGTTTAACGCAGTGCCTGGGGCTGTCCGGTCCCTGTCCGGAGGGTAGCCTCAGGACGGGGCGGAGTAAAGCTCCGGTCATTTAATTTCGATCCTTGAAATGCTGGTCCCGCATGAATTGACCGGACTCGAAGGAGAAAGTGGCTTCAGGAGCTCTGAAAATCAGACCGCGGCAGCCCTCCCCGAAGCCGATAAAAAGAGTCTTTACTTTACAGGGGCGCTACAAGGAATTATTATCGAGGGCCGTTTCCACTCTTGAGACGACAACATGCGGCAAGGGATCATTAATCATCCTGGAGGG
>JAFGTO010000500.1 GCA_016934095.1 Candidatus Glassiibacteriota bacterium | reverse complement strand
GAGGCTGGCGGGCAGGGTGCGGCCCGCCCGGCCGGGAGCTCCGACCTGGCGGCATTGCTCCCCGGGGCCGAGGTGCCGGGATGGCGGCGCTCCGGCGAAGCACGTCTTTTTCTTCCGGACAACCTCTGGGAATATATCGATGGGGGGGCCGAGGGGTACCTGGTCTACAATTTCCAGGCTGTAGCCACGGCGGACTACGAAAACGAGGGTGCCGGCCTGCAGGCGGTAGTGGACATCTACCAGATGGCCGATGACTTGTGCGGCTTCGGGATCTATGCCTCCGAGCGTTCCTACAGCGCCCGTTACATCGATATCGGCGCCCAGGGTTACCTTACCGAAAATTCCCTGCATCTCTACCAGGGACCCTACTACATTAAACTGACAGCCTTTCAGGAGGGCGAGCAGGTGGGCGGGCAGCTCGAAGCCCTGGCCGTGGAGATCCTGGGACGGATCGGCGGGAAAGCTGAGGTCCCCGGGGAGCTTGCGGTTTTTCCCGGGGACAACCTGGTGGCCAACAGCGAGCGTTACCTGGCCCGGGATGTGCTGGGCCAGAGCGATTTGAAAAACGGTTTCACCGCCGAATACCAGGTGGGCCAGAATGAATTCAAGCTGTTTTTCATCCTCCACGACGACTTGAGCTCCGCCGCCCGCAGCTTCGAAAGCTACAGGACATTCATGGAGAAGTACGGCGAGAACCTCCAGGGACACGAGGATGAGGACATCCGGTGGTTCACCGCCGATGACTCCTATTACGGCAGGGTTGTTACCGAGCATACGGGAAAAGTGGTGTTGGGCATCCTGGGGGCCCCGGATGTGGAAGTGGTCAACGAGTACCTGCGGCAGATGCGGCAGAAACTGATCTCCATGGGTAAAGTCTGACCACGGGCGGTGGTAGCGCACGGAGCCTTCTCAAGCGAAAGAGCAGACTGTTATGCGGCGAACCGACCGACGCGAGGATAGTCCCGCTCAGGGCAAAAGAGGGCTTTTCGGGGGTAACGTCTCGGTCCGCTACGGCCTGCTGACCGTACTGTTCTGCGTAGTGATAGTCCAGTTCTACTACCGGGCACTGGATGTCAGCCTGGATGGGCCGATAGACGATATTTTCCGGAAAAAAGCCGCCGCACTGGCCATTGTCTACGGTACTGGCGGAGACAGCGGGAAACAACTGGCGGATTACGCGCACAAGGTCTCCGAGCTTCTCGGCCGCAAGCTGTCGGCCGTGATCCCGGTCTACCCGGACACCGCGGTGGCTGAAAAAACCCTCAGGGAACGCTCACTGATCCTTTACGGGCCCGTGGGAGAAAACAGCGTGGCCGACCGGATGCGGGATTCTTTCCCGTTTTCTTTTTCCGGCTCCGGGCTTATCTCGGCTTCCGGAACGATTACTCCCCGGCCCTGGAGGCTGATTTTCATCGTCCCCAATCCCTTCAATACCAGTCAGTACGTGCTGGTATACACGGCAGCGGAGGCGCAGGACGTGGTGGGGATAAACCTGCTGGGACATCCGAACTTCACCCGGGGCGATACGTCCGACTACGTACTGGCCTCAGGCTCCGGTATCGTGAGAAAGGGCTTTTTCGATAAGGAAGACAACACCCGCTGGCGCCTTGTCGACTAGCAAGACAGTTCCGCACATCCGGCCACGGCTCGCGGATGGTTCGGTCCCTTTCACCCCCGATGAAATCTATGGCGAACAAGGCTGTTTATCACCTGCTGCTGTCGCTCGCGGCGGCGCTCCCGGTTTTGCTCTGCTGCTCTACAGGCTCTGCGGGCCGCGGTGGCACGCTGCAGGACGGGAAAGTGGTTTTCCGCCTGCGCATTCCGGGCGACCCGCCCTCTCTCGACCCTATCCACAGTGTCGACCTGGTCTCCCAGGCCGTGGCTTGCAACCTTTTTGACCCGCTGGTGCGCCTGGACCCGGAAACCGGCTCGGTGGTGCCCTGCCTGGCCGCAGCCTGGGAAACGGCCGACAGCGGCCTGACCTTCCGTTTCCTGCTGCGCCGGGATGTCCGCTTTCACAACGGCCGCCGGGTAGTTGCCGCAGACGTGCGCTATTCTTTCGAGCGGCTGCTCGACCCGGCCTCCGCAGGCAAGAGACCCTGGATCCTGCTTCCCCTGCGTGGGGCTCAGGCTTTCAGGGATGGCCGGGCCGGGGCCGTGGAGGGGATCGGGACCGCGGGCGACAGCCTGGTGGTGCTCCGTCTGGAGAAACCCTTTGCGCCGTTCCTGGTGCAGTTGACCATGGTGGGCGCGAGTATTGTTCCCCGCGAGGAGGTGGAAAGGGCAGACAGGGCGGATTTCGGCGAGCATCCGGTGGGCAGCGGCCCGTTTCGCTTTGTCGAGTGGCGCCACGACAGCCGTATCCTGCTCGAGCGCAGCGTGAGCTACCCCATACGGCCCAGGCCCCCAGCAGGGGTGGACCTGGCGGATTTCGTGGTGGTGCCCAATGTCAGCGTGGCTTTCGAGAAATACCGTGCCGGCGAGCTGGACCTGCTGGACCAGCTTCCTCCGGGGCAGGTGGCGCTTTCCCGCAAGCGTCTCGCCGACCAGCTGCATATCTGGCCGGGGCTTTCGGTGCGCTACCTGGGATTCAACCTCACCCGGCAGCCTTTCAAAGACAACCGTCTGCTGCGCCGGGCTTTCAACTATGCGGTAAACAAGCGGGCGATCTGCGAGGTGCTGGGCGAGGGAGTGGATGTGGTCTCGACCGGGGCGGTGCCTCCCGGCCTGGCGGGCCATAACGGGGAGCTCGAGGGATATCCCTACGATCCAGCCATGGCCCGCGAGCTGCTGGCCCGGGCGGGTTATCCCGGGGGCCGGGGCCTGGGGGAGGTCACCCTGCTTTACAACAACGACCCGGCCGACAGGAGGGTCTGCGAGTTCATCCAGGCCTGCCTGTCCGAGATCGGGGTCGAGGTGCGCTTGAAAAGCCTGGAATGGGCCGCTTTCCTGGCGGCCATCCGGGCCGGCGAGTCTCAGCTCTTCCGGGGGAGCTGGATCGGGGACTTCCCGGATGCGCACAACTTCCTCTACACACTGTTCAGCAGCGAAAACTGGGGCGATGCAGGTAATTACACCCGTTTCGCAGACCGGGCGGTGGACAGCCTCTGCACCCTGGCCCTGGAGGTCGTGGACCAGGCACGGCGGGCCGCCCTTTACAGGGAGGTCGAGAGCATAGTCAGCGATGAGTCTCCATGGATCTTCTTGTATCACCCCGGCCAGGTGGCTTTGCTCAAACCGTACTGGCGCGGGGCCGCTTTCCCGGCGGTGGGTATCTGGGCTTTCCCGCTGGCCGGGGTCTGGCTTGACCGCGGCCGGCAGGCGGAATGAGGAGAAGTAAGGCACAGAGGGGCAGAAGCACAGAGGCCCCGCCACCTAACCCCGGGCGTGGCATGCCACGCCCCTACAGTAGAATACGATGTGTTTACCTTTGACCACCAACAAAGCTGGGCCGGTGGAATAAAGGCACAGAGGCACAGAGTCCCCGCCACACCACCCGTAGGGGCGCACCCCCTGTGTGCGCCCCTTGATTCGGGTTGTCTCGTAGCCCGGGCACGGATGGAAAAAATCCCCTCTTCAAGAGGGGTGTCCGCGAAGCGGACGGGGTGTGCAAGTCTGCCGAAAACAGGCACAGAAGCCCCGCCACGCCAATAGGGGCGAGGCATGACTCGCTACAGCGGAATGCGATTATAGCCTTTTTCAGGGCAGCCGCAATGCCCCGGACGCGGAAGAGGGACAAAGAGACCAGCTCTCAACCCGGCTCGCGCTGTGCGTCGAACGCCAGGTTCGCAGGGCAAACGATAAAATGTTAGTGCAAAACGTCAGGTAAAACTAAGTACGAAGCTATTAACCCGGATCATTCGCAGATTTCAGCAACGAGCAAGCCCTGTGCTCTGACAGGCGCGGGCTGGCATCCTTTTTGCCCTCCTCCCGCCGGGTCGGTTTAACCGAATACCAGTGCCAAAGCAAAAAGGCTGCCAGCCCGCGCCCGCCGGCGTTTTAAATGCACAGGACAAAGTCTTTAATGAATTGAACAGCGAGCGCATGTTCCCGCCGTGAACGGCGGGAATAGCGAGCGAATAAAAAATAATCAAATACACCTTAACAATCGAAGATTCCCCGCAGCTTGATGCGGGGAGTCTTCAATTATCCGGCTTAAATGAAATTATTCGCCTTGTTCTTTTTCACTTTGTGCCTGTTCTTCTTTGCCACTTTGTGCCTGATCCTTTACGCCTTTGTAAGTTACAAACTCACTCTAACGGGTGCGTGCCATGCTTTTTTTCCTGCTGCGCCGGATCCTCTCCCTGCTGCCGGTGCTCTGGGGGATCGCCACCCTGGTTTTCGTGCTGATGTACGTGATCCCCGGGGACCCGGCCCGGATGATGGCCGGCCAGCACGCAGATGAGCAGACCCTCGAGCTGCTGCGCGAGCAGATGGGACTGGACCGACCGGTCTGGCAGCGCTACCTGGGCTACCTGGCAAGCCTGGCCCGCGGGGACCTGGGCTACTCCTTCCGTCAGCGCAGGCCGGTCTCCCGGGTGATCTTCGAGCGCTTCCCTGCCACGGTCAAGCTGGCGCTGGCCGCAGTGCTGATCGCCCTGGTATTCGGTATCTGCGCCGGGGTGCTGGCCGCGGCGAAACACGGCCGCTTCCTGGACTACGGCGTGATGGTGATGTCGCTGCTGGGTATCTCCACCCCGGTTTTCTGGCTCGGCCTGATGTTGATCGTGGTGTTCTCGGTCTGGCTGGGCTGGCTGCCGGTGGGGGGGTACGGAGAGCACGGGGCCTTGAGATACCTGGTCCTGCCCGCGGTAAGCCTGAGCGCTATCAGCACCGGATATTTCGCGCGCATCACCCGCTCATCCCTGCTGGAGGTGCTGCGCACCGATTACATCCTGGCCGCACGCACCCGGGGCCTTCCAGAGAGGCGTATCCTTTTCAGGCACGCGCTGCGCAATGCGGCCATGCCGCTGGTAACCGTGATCGGCACCAACCTGGCGGGCCTGCTGGGAGGGGCGGTGGCCACCGAGACTGTTTTCGCCTGGCCGGGGATCGGCCGGGCGATCTACGATGCCATCCTGGTGCGCGACCTGCCGGTAGTAGAGGGCGGCGTGATCTTCCTGGCTTTTATCTTTGTGGCGGCCAACCTGGTGATAGACCTGGTCTATGCCTGGATCGACCCCAGGGTCAGGCTCTCCGGGGCAGCCGGAAAAGGAGCCGGCGGATGAGAGCACCGGCGCGACACTCCTCTACCCTGATGATCGGCCTGGCCCTGGCCGCGCTGCTGGTGGTCGCAGCCGCGGCCGCCGACTGGCTGGCCCCGGCCGACCCCTACCAGGTGGATATCGGCCACGTGATGGAGCCGCCCTCGGCCGCGCACCCTTTCGGCACGGACTACCTGGGCCGGGACGTGCTCAGCCGGGTGATCTACGGGGGGAGGATCTCCCTGGCCATCGGGGTGATCGCCGTGATCATCTCCGGACTGGTGGGTACGCTGGTTGGTGCGCTGGCCGGCTATCTCGGCGGCTGGGTGGATGAGGTGCTGATGCGCCTGACCGATATCGTGTTCGCCTTTCCCACCGCGCTGTTCGCCCTGGCCGTGATGGCCGTGTTCGAAAATCCCACGGTGGCCAAGATCTTCATTGTCCTGGGGCTGGTGGGTTGGGCGGGCATCGCCCGGCTGGTCAGGTCGGAAGTGATGTCGATCAAGGAGCGGGACTACATCACCGCGGCACGGGCGGTAGGGGTGAGCCCGCTCAGGATTGTGGTGGTGCACGTGCTGCCCAATACGGTGGGTACCCTGAGCGTGGCCCTGACCCTGGGGGTGGCCGGCAACATCCTCACCGAGGCCTGGCTCAGCTTTCTGGGGCTGGGTGCCCAGCCGCCGCTGCCGAGCTGGGGCGCAATGATCACCGAAGGGCAGTTCTACCTGACCAGCCGTCCCTGGGCCTGTGTTTTCCCCGGCCTGGCTATACTGCTCACCGTGCTGGGGTTCAACATGCTGGGGGATGGGCTGCGGGACGTGCTGGACCCAAGGCTGAAAAAGAGTCTTTGAGCGCAAAGGTCCTGGACTTCGCCGGAGGCCCGGTTGGTCCCCGGCGTTTCCCGCAATTCCGCCGCCGGGTTTGAGCGGCTGCGTGCCTCTTAGAATATATTTGCGGGTGTCTTGCCCGAGGGCTTACTCTGGGTACCGCGCCTGACGCCCAGTCCGCTGGTGGTATCGTGGGGGCAGATCAGCCAGTCCGTGCTGTCCGGCTCAGGCACCGGCAGGGGAGCCTCTTTGAGCACGCCGGGTCTGGCCAGGAAAAAGTCTTTAGCTTTCTTCCATGGACTGTTGGGGGAGGTTTTTCGCCGTTTACGGCGGCTGGATTTGAGCATCTCATCCTCCTTGATGAATGACAGCTTTTTCAAGCTGCGGCGATCCGTGCCGTTGAAGTCTGTACGGGCATGAGGATAACTTACCGTCCCCAATAGACTTATCGGCCGATTTGCTGGAAACTTGAATGATTATCTGCGACAGGAGTGTTTTATGTCCTTACCCTACCTGGTGGACAGGGCGCTCGCCCTTTACAGTTTCCTGATCCTGGTGCGCATAATCCTGTCCTGGGTCAGGGTCAACCGGTTCAACCCCTGGTTCGTGCTGCTATGCCGTGCGACCGACCCGTTTCTCGACCCTTTCCGCCGGCTTATCCCGCCGTTTTCCGGTATCGATTTTTCCCCGGTTGTCGCCTTTTTCGTGCTGAGCATCCTGCGCAGGGTGCTGGTCTCGATGCTGGCGGGCTACTGAGTGGTCCGGGAGCGGCCGGGGCGGGACGTACACAGGAAAGCGTGCAACCTGCAGATAGGGATTTGCGCGGTCAGGCGGCCGGGCGCTCAGTCGTAGACCAGGGCATTGATCGGGTCCTGGCGGGAGGCCCAGAGGGCTGGGTAGAAAGCGCCCACCAGACCCACGCCGAAACCCAGTAACACACTGCTCGCCAGGATCCCGGCGGAGATCTCCACCGTTATCAGCTGGAACTGCCACTGGATCGCACTGCGGCTGATGAACGCCAGGATGATTCCAGCCACGCTGCCCATCAGCGACAACAGCACGGCTTCGATCAGGATGGTTGCCAGGATGTACACCCGCGAGGCCCCGAGCGATTTGAGGATGCCGATCTCCCTGGTTCTTTCGACTACCGTGGTGTACATCGAGAGCAGGATGACCAGGGCGCTGATCACCAGCGCGGTGTAGTTGATCGCCCGGATGAACTGGTTGAGCGCCTTGAGGTATTTGCTCATCGAGGCGGCGATGTTCGACATGAACTGGGTCTCGATCCCGGGGTCGATGCCGCTGATCTGGCTCGCCACCTGCTCGACCAGCTCGGGCGACCTGGCGCTGACAAAAAAGAGGCTCACCCGGTCCGGCTGGGAGGTGATCCGGCTCAGTGTCTGGTAAGGCACGAAGATCCGGGTGCCCACACCCGGCTGGACTATCCCCGTAATCCTGAAGTGGTGTCCGAGCAGGGAAAGGGTATCATCGACCGAGAGTTTCTGCAGGTCGGCGATCCTGCTGTCCACGAACATCTCGTCGGGACCCTCGATGTTGCGTCCGCTCAGGAAAGTAAGCTGGCCGCCCAGGTCGGTGAATTCCTGCGGCTCGATCCCGAAAACGTTGTAGGGCGCGCTGCCGATGTTAGCTTTCCAGATCAGCACCGGGCTCACCGTGCGCACGCCGTGGATCTCGCGTATCCGGTCCCCGAGCTTGTAAGGCAGGACCCCGGTGCCGAATAGCAGCGGGTTGGTCCCGGTACGGGTCACCGTGATGTCGGCACCGATACCGCGGATGCGCTGGGTGAACTCGTTCAGCACGCCGTTGACCAGGCCCCAGAGGGTGATGAACAGGCAGATACCCACCGCCAGTGCCAGGACACTGATGGCGCTTCTCATCTTGCGCTGGGTGAGGTTGGAAAGTGCCAGGCGAATCATGAATCCGGTCGTTTCCGTTGAATTGGACAACTCGCATTCCCCGCGGCTTGCTGCGGGGTTTTTTCAAACAGTCCGGGCCGGGCCGGATGATAAAGACTCAATCTATTTTCCAGACGGCGATCAGTCAAGGTTTACCGTTTGACCGGGGCCGATGATTTTTACCGGCGGTAAGTTTTGTTTGACTTTGATTGTACTGAATGTTAGCTTAGCAAGTCTATTGATTCTTAGAGATATCACCGATCCAGGGTTGGAATTTCCGGGATCGCCGGTTTTTTCGAAAGTCCGAACCATGCTTGGCCTGAAAAGTGATTGGCGTGATTCTTTTGCCCGGTTGCAGTCGCCCGTAGCCGATGATCTCGAGCGGATCAAGGTGCTGATCGGCGAGCTGGTGCACGGGGACTTCGGTCTGGTGGACCAGGCGGTCGACCACCTGTTCAGCACTTCGGGCAAGATGCTCCGGCCCATGCTGATGCTCCTGGCCGCCGGGAACGGGGGAGCGGCCAGGAGAGAGCTGATCTCGATGGGCGCGGCCATCGAGCTGATTCATACCGCCTCGCTGGTGCACGACGACTCTATCGACCATTCGGCCTTCCGGCGCGGCGTACCGACCCTCAATGCCAAGTGGGACCACAAGACCAGTGTCATCATCGGCGATTACCTGCTGGCCCAGGCTTTCAGCGAAATAGCCCGCCTGGGGGATTTCGAGATAATCTCCGAGGTTACACGGGCCTGCCGGAGCCTGGCCCTGGGTGAGATGCGGCAAATGTCCATGGAGGGCGACCTGGGGGTCGGCGAGGAGGACTACTTCGCCTTTATCCGCGAAAAAACTTCTTCGCTTTTCAAGGTCGCCTGTGTCGTGGCCTCGATCCTTAACGGTGGAGATAACAGGAAGGTCCTGAGCGAATACGGCATGCTTTTCGGCTCGATTTACCAGATCACCGACGACCTGCTGGATTATATCGGCTCCACGCCCGAAACCGGTAAGCCCACGGTCATGGATATCCTCGACCGCAAGATGACCCTCCCGCTGATCCATGCCGTCTCCCGGATGAGCCCCGAAGTACGTGATGAAGTCCAGGCCGTTTTTGCCGGCGGGAAGATTGACCGGGCCCAGGCCGAGCGCGTGGCTGCGCTGGTACAGGAAGCGGGCGGTATCGAGTACACCCGCTCCCGGGCGCTGGCACTGGCCGCCGAGGCGGTGAAGCTGCTGCAAGACCTGCCGGACCGGGACCAGGCAGCCAAGCTTAAAAGACTGGTGGAGCTGATAGTTGAGCGCGACCGCTAGATTTATTTACCGGATAGCCGTAATCCTGCTGCTGGCTCTGGTGATCGTGGGGATGAAGTTCCTGGCCGGGGCCGGCGGTTCTGCGCCCGGGGGCGACCCGCAGGCGGCGACCCACGTTTTTGACAGTTTCACCATGGGCACCATCCTGACTGTCAAGGTGCGCACCGGCGACAGGGCGCTGGCCGAGAAAGCGGCGGGACTGGTATTCGATGAGGTTGCGCGGGT
>JAFGTO010000499.1 GCA_016934095.1 Candidatus Glassiibacteriota bacterium | reverse complement strand
TTCTATTTCTGGCTGGCCGTCTTCCTGATGACCGGCCTGATCCTGAACACCTACATGAATTTCAAGCTGGGCTATTCCCAGGCCATGGATAAATTTCCGGACACAGGGTTGCACGAGGTCCGGGAGAGAGACTACTTCTTTATCGTCTCTTTCGCCTTTTTCGGGCTCTGGTCCGGCCTGGGCCTGGCCGCGCTCCTCGACCGCCTGAGGACAGCTTTCGCCGTAGACACGGACGATCCCAAGCTCCAGAAACCGGTCTTTTTTCTGCTGGCGGCGGCATTGCTGCTGCCGGGGCTGGTTCCGCTGGTTATCAATTATAAGCTGGTCGACCGCAGCGGAAGTTATATTCCAGCCAATTATGCACGCAACGTGATGAACTCGCTGGAGCCGGGCGGGATCATTTTCACCAACGGGGACAACGATACTTTCCCGCTGTGGTACATCCAGGAAGTCGAGGGAGTACGCAAGGACTGCCGGGTGGTGAACCTGAGCCTGCTCAACACCCAGTGGTACATCAGGCAGATGAGGGACATGGAGCCCAGGGTGCCGATCAGCCTGAGCGATGAGGCGATCGATAAAATGCAGCCGTTCTTCCTCAAAAGAGACCAGAAATTCGAGTTCGGCGAGGTCGAGCTGCTTTTCGAGGACAGCACGGTAATTTATGTCAAGGATTTGCTGATCCTGGACATCCTGCGCACCAACAACTGGCGCAAGCCGCTCTATTTCACCACCACCACGCCCACCCATAACCGCTGCAACCTGGACCCCTACCTGGTGCAGCAAGGCGCGGTCTACAAGATAAACCCGCGCCGGGCCGACAGCCTGGCGACGGAGGATTCTCTGAACCTGGTCAAGATCAGCAACAGCGGCATCCATTTCGACATCGCAAGCACCACCAGGCTGCTTAACGAGGTATACAGCTACGACACGTTTTTCAGGCAAAACGATAACCGTGATGAAACAGACAGGCGCCTGGTACAGCATTTCGCCTTTCCCTACTCCGTGCTGGGGCAGATCTACCTCAAGGAAGGAAAAATCCCCGAGGCGATCGAGGCCAACTACATGGCGCGCCGGTTCATGGAAAGACGCCACCAGTTCGATTTAATCATGGCCAGCCTCTATGCCCGCAACCGCCAGTACGAACAGGCTTACGCTTTCATGGACTCCCTGGTCCGTTTTGCCGGTGAGCAGTCGCCCCATCTTTTCATGCAGATGGCCCAGACTGCGCTCGACAAGGGCGACAAGGAGGCCTCGAACAAGTTCATGGATATGTGTATCGACTTCTTTCCGCATTACAAGGACGCTTACGCCAACCTGTTCATGGTGTACGAGGCGGATGGGGACACCGGCGCTGCGGTGGCGGTGGTCGAAAAATACCTCGAGCTTTTCCCGAACGACAACTTGGTGGCCGGGGAGCTGACACGCTACCGGGAAACCGGCGAGTTCGACCTGCAAAAGGCTTTTCAGATCCCCAAACCCTGAGCATGCAACAAAACGACCGGCTTTCCGGCTGACAGGCCCCGGGCGGAAAAACCGCTCAGGGCCTTAAATTATTCTCCCGGGACTGATCTTTGAGCGGCCCGGGCCGATGAGGACACATCCGCTGACCCGGAAGCTGTGGTGAAATCATACTGGCTGCACGGCTGGGCCACGGACAGGCTCGTTTTCAAGGACCTGATCGGCTGTCTGGACAAAGAATTCAGGCAAGAGGCCGAAACCCTTGACTTGCCGGGCTTCGGCGTGGCCTGTCCCCTGGGGAGCCGCGAGAGCTATGTCGGGCGGATCCTCGCCGATATACGCGCCGGCGGGCACGCCGGCCGGGGCCTGGCCCTGGTCGGCTGGTCGCTGGGAGCCCTGGTGGCCCTGGAAGCGGCCTGCGCCCTAGGAGATGAGCTGCAGGCCCTGGTCCTGATCTCCGCCTGCGGGCGTTTCAGCCGCAGCGAGGCCAACCCTCTGGGCCAGGACAAACGCCTGCTGGAAGCGATGTGCCACAGCCTGGCCCGGGGCAGCCAGGCGCAGGTGCTGGATAAATTCTACCGCGGGATGTTCGAGGGCTGCGACAGCCTGGCCCGGGAGAGTTTCCTCAAGGCCCGCCGGCCCGTGTGCCGCGGCCCGGAGCCGCTTATCGCCGGCCTGAGGTACCTGGCCGGGGTGGACCTAGGCGGCTGCACCGGCCGCGTGGCTGCGCCGGTCCTCATCCTCCAAGGCGGGCGGGACAAGGTGATCGACCCCGGCCTGGCCCGGGACCTGGAGCGCCGCCTGAGCGAGGCGCGCCTGGTCGTATTCGAGGACGCCGGGCACGTACCGTTCCTGGGCCGCGAAAGGGAATTCGCCGCGCTGATCGGTGATTTTTTTCGGGGGCGGGCGGAAACCTTTTTTAAAAGGTGTTCTCCTTTCCCCTGCAATCTGTTTTAAAAGGAAAAACTTTTAACAATCGCTCTAAATTTAACCACGGGGCGTTGATGCCTTTTTTCAACGCTCCTTGAGCCGCCGACAATGATCTCCCTGGCCGAAAACCCGATCAACAAGAAAATCCTGGCCCTGCATTTCTCCAGGAGCGCTCCAGGCTACGACCTGAACGCCGGGCTGCAGCGGGAGATAGCCTTCCAGCTTGCCGACTGGGCCTTTCCGCGCCGGGACCCCACGGGGCCGGAGTGCAGGCGGGTGCTGGAGATCGGCTGCGGCACGGGCCTGCTGACCTCGTTCCTGCTCGAGC
>JAFGTO010000498.1 GCA_016934095.1 Candidatus Glassiibacteriota bacterium | reverse complement strand
GTCTTTGGGCAGGTAGTTCCAGGAGCCGTAGTAGTTCTCGTTCACGTGGAAATAGGCGCCTTCGCGGTCGCCGGCATTGTGGTTGGGGTCGAACATGTCGCCCCAGATGAAGATCTCGGCTTCGGGGTTGAAGCTGCGGATCATCCCGACCTGCTTCTGGACGCACTCGCCGACCATTTGGGCCATCGGGATGCCGCGGGCCTGGCAGGCAGCGCAGGTGCCTCCTGCGCGGATCTCATCCATGCTCAGGAGATACTTTTTGGGTGCCAGGACCTGGTGTAGCAGCTCCATCTTCTCCCGCCAGAGCTCATAGAGCCTCGGCTCCGAGAGGCAGAGGGTCACCTGTCCCCGGTACACCACCATGGGGTGGTAGTAGCTCACCCGCAGCCGCTCTCCCTCGCTGATGCGGCTGCCCGTGGTGCACCTGATCGGCGGCCCCTCGTGGTCGAAGCGGTAGTTCCGCTGGGGATAGGCATTGTCGAAGGGGATGTCGGTCGCGGGGTCCTGGATGCGGAAAAAATCCCGGCCGCTCTGGTAGACCATGCCGCTCTGCTCGCCGCGCACAGTTACCGGGGTGCCGGGACGCCGCAGGACATTGACCAGCCCGATTTCCTCCAGGCCCAGGTCATCCACCCGGAACTTCGAGTTCCTGCCCGCGGGGGTGGTGATCGAGATCTTTACCTTGTCGTAGTTTACGCTGTTGAACCCCAGGGCCACTTTGTGCCATTGGCCATCGGCTGGTATCTCTGGTATGGTGAAGAGCAGGTGGCGGTTCGGTCCCCCGAGCCCCAGCACGGAGATGGGGAATGCGCCCCAGGCGTTCTCGATACTGTCGACCCGGGCCCAGCACGAGACGCGGTAGCAGCGGTAGGGGGCCAGGGTTACTTCCTGGCTGATTAGGGCGGTCTCGGGCGGGTAGTCGCCCCGGACCTCGAAACGCAGCGAGGCGCGGCCTTCCCTGCATACCTTGGTGTCCACGGTAAGCAGCCTGGCGGCATTTTCTTCCACCGTGAAGCCGGCGATCTTCTTGCCCCGGTAGTTCTCGAAGCCGCCGTTGATGATGCCCACCGGCGGGTCGGCCACCAGGGTAGCCTGGGCATCTTTCACCACGAACAGTGCATCCCTGACCGGCAGCCCTGCAGCCAGGTTCTTGTCGCGCAGGTAGACTGCATCGCCCCAGGCCGCCGACATCACGTCGGCGATCAGCTCCACCCCGTACTGGTTGCAGAACTTCTCCACCTCTTTGAGCCGGGTGAAGTATTCGGGGCTTTTCATCTCGAGCCTGTCGAGCTGCCCCTGCAGGATGATGCCGTTGATCCCGTGTTCGGAGCAGGTCTTGGCGAGCTCCCGCAGTTTTTCCACGCTCTTGTCGTTGTCCAGGACTTTGTCGAAAGCGAAGAGCCAGCGGTAGGGAAAGACTTTGTTCTGGCCCTGCATGGCCGCAGGGAGGAGGAGAACTGCCAGCGCCAGGGAACAGAAAGCTCTTTTCATGGGAGGGCTCTCCTTCGAGCAGGGGGTTATGGTTTTTCGACTTCGCTAGCTCACTCTGCTGCAAATCGCGGGGAGTCTTAAATATTTTTTTAACCCAATCAAGAAACCTAGAAAAAATACAAGAATACTGTCAGGGCGTCAATTTATCAATCGGAGAATGGGGGAAAACCTCTTCCCTTCAGTAGAAAACCCTGGTAAATCAGCGGCAGGCAAAAATACCATAAAAACGGCCATGCAGTAGCAGTCTATGATCTGAATTGGCTGGCAGGCGCATCCCCCGCGGCTTGCCGCGGGCGCTACTCTCTTTGACCAATTCATAATTATTCCGGATGGATGATTGCCGTATAATGGGATTGTGTCTTTATTTTGGGGCTTTCCTGCCCCCCGCTCCTGCCTGGCCTCACTCCCCCAATTATTTGTTCCGCATCCGGGCCGATTATGTTAATATATACCCTTTCTCAGGGCCGGGACCGGCCCTGCCGGGAATAGGAGTTGCATTGCAGCTCGCCGCAGGCGGGCTGGGGAGCGGTGAATTTTAACGGGTACGTCCGGCGCTCGAGAGGGCCTGGAGCAAGACTGTAGGCGGGAAGGAAAAACAGATGGCGATTTTTTCATGGCTTTCAGGCCTCCTTAAAAGGCTGCGCATTGGGCGCCAGGTGCTGGCCGGCATCGCTCTGGGGGTGCTGGCCGTGCTGGCCGGCCTGGCCGGGCTGCGCCACACCTCGTCGGACACTTTCTGCGCCGCCTGCCATGTCCACCCCCAGGCCACGGATTCCTGGATGCTATCGACCCATTATAAAAACAACAGCGGAGTGGTTACCCACTGCTCAGAATGCCACCTGCCGCCCGGTGGCCTGATACATTTAAAAGAGAAAGCGCGTTTAGGTATCAGGGATGTTTTCGGCTACCTGTTCAAGGACACCGGCAGCATCGACTGGGAGGAGCGCTCGGCCCTGTACCACGCGGTAACTTACACCTATGACAGCTCGTGCCTGCGCTGCCACGCCGACTTGTACAGCCTGGGCCTGTCCGAGAAAGGCCTGGAGGCCCACAGGCACTACGAAAACAACAGGGACAAGCTCTTCTGCATCAACTGCCACAAGGAGGTCGGCCATTTTCAGGAGGAGCCGGCCGGGGTTGCGCAGGCCGCCCCTGCCGCCCCTGCCGCGCGGGAGGCCGGGCTGCGGGCCCGCACGCCCGATACCGGGGAGTTCAAGGGCTACACCGAGCAGATCTCGGGCACGGAGGTGTCTTTCGAGATGGTCGCCATCCCCGGCGGCACTTACCTGATGGGCAGCCCGGAGACCGAGCCGTGCCGCAAACAGGATGAGGGCCCGGTGCACGAGGTGGCCCTGGGCCGGTTCTGGATCGGCGAGACCGAGGTTACCTGGAACGAGTACAAGGCCTTTTTCGACCAGACTTCCCGGCCGGTGCAGGCTGACTCGGCCGGGGATGTCGCTGCGGACACAGCCGCCCTGGAGGCGGTGACCGGCCCGACTCCCAAGTACGGCTCACAGGATATCGGCGGCTGGGCCTCGGCCTATTCGATGACCCACTATGCGGCAGTCAGGTACTGCGAATGGCTCTCTGCAGCCACCGGTAAAACCTACCGGCTCCCCACCGAGGCCGAGTGGGAATACTGCGCCAGGGCGGGCACGGTTACCTCCTACTTCTTCGATGGCGACCCGGCCAGGCTGACCGGCAAATCCCTGGTCAACAGGCTGTTCGGCACGGATGACCTCGTAATCAACCGCTATGTCTTCTTCCGCCGCAACAGCGGCGGCCAGGTGCAGAACCCCTATACCAACGAGCCCAACCCCTGGGGGCTTTACAACATGCTCGGCAACGTCAAGGAGTTCTGCCTGGACTTCTATGCTCCGGACGCTTACTGGCGCAGCTACGATGACTCCGGCCCGGGTTTTGACTTAGGCCCGGTTGTCGACCCGGCCGGCCCGCCATCCGGCAAAGAGCACGTAGTGCGCGGCGGCTCCTACCTCAGCGACCCGGCGGACCTGCGCGCCGCGGCCCGCGGCCGCACCCGCCATGATGAATGGCTGGCCACCGACCCGCACGTGCCCAAGAGCAGGTGGTGGTACTCGGACTGCATGGAAGTGGGTTTCCGGGTGGTCAGGGAGTACGGGGACACGGGCCCGATCGCCCGGCGGGAAAAGCCTTGATATTACCGGGACCCTTTAAAAAGTGCCGGCGATATGCTATAATTGATTAACCCGGGTTATTCACAAATTAACGTAACGCTCGTAGGGGCAGACCCCCTGTGTCTGCCCGCTTTGTAAGAAATTATAATGTTCGATGGGCGCACACAGGGGTGCGCCCCTACAAAAAAATGGACAAATTCCATTTTCATGAATAATCACGGATTAAAGACTAAAGGGTCGCTGAGGTTTTAAAAAAGCCCTCTTAGCCATCACTGCGCCTGAAAAATTTTTTCTCCATAATTCCATCCGACCGGAGGCAGTCCATGTCCAGCAAGCTCAACCGCAGGAGTTTCCTCAGGAACGCAGCAGTCGGGGCCACCGGGGCATCAGTTTTCCTTAGCTGCGAGGAGAAAGCCCTGGTGGAGAAGTCCGAAAAACAAGTAAAGGAGCCGCCGGTCGCGGGCCTGCAGACCGGCAGGATCGGCCATGTCACCCTGAGCAGGATGATGTGCGGCGGCAACCTGATCAGCGGGTTCGCCCACGCCCGGGACCTGATCTATGCCTCCAGCCTGATCAAGGCCTATCACACCGATGAAAAAGTCCTCGACACCCTCCAGCTCTGCGAGGAGAACAGCATCAATACCGCCCTGCTCAGGTGCGATGACCAGATAGTGGGCCTGCTGGGAAGATACCGCAAGGAGCGCGGCGGCAAAATGCAGTGGCTGGCCCAGACCTACCCCAAGGTCGGGGACCTGACCGGCAATGTCAAGCTGGCTATAGATAACGGGGCCGTGGGGGCTTTCATCCAGGGGGGGATCGGGGACAAGTTCGTGCAGGAGGGCCGCATCGGGGAGATCGGCGAGGTTGTCTCTTTCATCAAGAGCAACGGCCTGATCGCCGGAGTGGGCGGGCATTCCCTCGATGTGCCCAGGGCGCTGGAAAAAGCCGGCATACCGGTAGATTTCTACATGAAGACCCTCAACAGCAAGAGCTACTGGAGCGCCATGCCTGAGGAGGAGCACGATAATGTCTGGGCCATGACCCCGGAGGAGACAGCCCGGTTCATGAAGACCGTGGAGAAACCGTGGATCGCCTACAAGGTCCTGGGGGCCGGCGCCATCCACCCCAGGGAGGGTTTCCGCTACGCTTTCGAGCAAGGGGCCGATTTCATCGTGGTGGGCATGTTCGACTTCCAGGTGAGGGAGGACGTGATCGTGGCCAAGAACATCCTCTCCAAGGAGATCGAGAGAGAACGCCCCTGGAGGGGATAGTCCGGGATAACCAGGATCTGTTTCAGGGAGGGAAAAGCCATGACTGAGCATCCCAGCCGTCGCCGGTTCGTGAAAGAATCTCTCGGCATCCCGGCCGCAATCGCCGCCGGGCTGAGTTTCGAGCACCAGGCCCTGCTGGCGCAGCTGGTCGACAGGAAAGATTACGGGAAAGCCCGGGAGCCGGTCAAGGGACTGCAGCAGGGCCGCTTCGGCGAGCAGGAAGTCTCCAGGCTGATCATCGGCGGGAACTTGATCAGCGGGTCCGCCCACGCCGGGGACCTGGTATACCAGTCCGCCCTGATGACCCATTATTTCACCGATGAAAAAATCATGGAGACCTGGGCGATTGCCGAGCAGAACGGGATCAACTCCACCCTGATGAGGGCCGACCCGCACATCGTGAGGAATTACCAAGCCTACCGGAAGAGGGGGGGCAGGCTGCACTGGATCGCCCAGAGCGCCCCGGAACAGGGCGACCCAGTGGAGAACGCCAGGATGGCCCGGGACAGCGGCGCTTACGCGGTCTATTATCACGGCGGGAAGTGCGACACCATGGTCAGGGAAGGGAAGATCGATGAGGTCGGTGAGATAGTCGAAGGGATGAAGAAGACCGGGATCTTCGCCGGGCTGGGCGGCCACCGACTGGAGACGATCAGGGCCAGCGAGGAGGCCGGGATCGACCCAGACTTCTACATGTACACGGTGAACAGGGTGGATTACCTGTCCAGCGACCCGGATGAGATCGAGTCTTTCATGAAGACCGTGCAGCAGCCCTGGATCGGTTTCAAGGTCCTGGGGGCGGGCAGGGAAAAGCAGCTCCAGGAAGGGTTCGTCCACGCTTTCGCCAGAGGCGCCGATTTCATCGCTGTAGGGATGTTCGACTGGCAGGTCAGGGACGATACGGCCCTGGTGCAGGAGATACTGGCCAAAGGCATCGACAGACCGCGTCCCTGGAGATATTGACAGTCAGGCGGAGCCCCGGCACCAGAGGTTCGGGCTGCGGCCATGCAGGCGGCGGGCCCCTCATTTTTTTCCCGGCAGGCCCGGATCGGAGTCCCCAGCGGACCGCCTCTCACCGGTCGGCGGACATCTCTCTTATCCGCTCGATGTTCCTCAGGACCGCGCCGTTGCCGGGGTCCAGCTCCAGCGCCCTCTCGAAATGCCCCAGCGCTTCCCCGAGCCTCCCCAGCCTCATCAGCGCTATACCGAGGTTGTTTTCGGCTTCCACCGAGCCCGGCAGCAGCTCCCGGGCCCTGCCCAGGTAGTAGAGCGCTGCCCGGTATCTCCCCAGCTTTAACAAGGCTATGCCCATCTGCAAGTTGGTCAGGGGATTGTCCGGGTCCCCGGCCAGTGCCCTGCTTAAATTCGACACGGCTTCCGCCGGCCTGCCCGCCTCGGAGAGGACCACCCCGAGGCAGTGGTGCAGGCCTGGGTCGAGAGAGTCGGTCCCCAGCCCCGAGCTGAACGCCGCTATGGCTTCCTCCTGCTTTCCCAGGGCTTTCAGGGCGGTGCCGAGACCCAGGTAATATTCCGCACGGCCCGGGTCCAGCCCCAGGGCCTTCCTGTAACTCTCCAGGGACTTGTCGAGCTCCCCGAGCTTATACAGCACGTTGCCGTAATTGTACCAGGTCGCCGCATCCTTTGGCACCAGGCGCAGGGCTTCCCGGTAGCCGGCAGCCGCTTCCCCGGTCCGGCCCAGCTTGTCCAGGGCCATGGCCGCGCAGGCCCAGGCCCGGTGGTTCCCCGGCCTCTTGCTCAGGGTGTCCTGCCAGATCGAGAGCTCACTGCGGTAATCCCTGTTTCTCAGGGCGGTCAGCGCGGCCAGCGTGCCGACCGCCGCAACTGTCAGCACGATACCGGCGGTCCCGGCGGCGGGGCGGCCGCGCAGGACCCTCAGCACCACGGCCGCGGCCAGGGTGATTACCGCCGCGGAGCTCAGGTACATGCGGTGCTCGAAAGCTGCATCCTCCAGGGGCAGGAAACTGGAAGTGACCCCCAGGATCAGGAAAAACCAGATTCCCAAAAACCCGGCGGGGTGCTTCTTCCAGGTAAGGCGGACCGTGAGCGACAGCAGGGAGACCACCAGCAGGGCGGAGAGCACGAGGCTAACCGACAGCGTCGCCGGCGGCCAGGCATAATCCAGGACCAGCCCGTAAGGCAGGAACACCAGGCGCAGGTAATGGGCGATAACCCCGGCCTGGGTAGCCAGGTAGACCGGGGGGGAATAAGCACCGGTCTCTCCCGCCAGGGTCTCGGGATATTGCTGGATAACCGGCAACTGGGCGGCCACCGCTGCCAGCCAGGCTGCGGCCAGGCTGAGGTAGACGACTTTATTCCTGGCGAGACTTCTTTTCAGAGGGCCAGGGAGGAAAAAATAATCGTAAAACAGGCACATCAGCGGCGCGGTGATGATGACCTCCTTGGTCAGCATGCCCAGGATGAAAACGGCCACTGTCAGCACGAGCCAGGGGACCCTGCTGCGGCCCGGGGTCATGCACCTGATAAAAGAGTACAGGGTCAGCAGGTAGAAAAGCCCCATCATGGATTCGCAGCGCTGGCAGAGATAGGTCACCGCCTGGGTGTTCAGCGGGTGCACGACCCAGACGAGTGCGACAGCCAGGGCGACCGCTGTCGCTTTGCTGCCATATTCCTGCCGCAGCCGTTCCGAGGAGAGGGTCAGGCGGACAATGCCGAAAAGCAGGAACCCGGACAAGATGTGCACGGCAATGTTGAAGATGTGGAAGCCTCTGGGGTCGAGGCCGCCCAGGGCGTAATTGATCGCGCAGGAGAACTGGAACAGCGGGCGGACCACCCTGGAGTAGTCGATCCCGCCGAGCCAAGCCCCCAGGGAGCGGATATTGGAGTTCTGGACGATGGTAATGATATCATCGAAGACGAACGCACAGCTCAGGGAATTGGCGTAGGCGGCGATACCCGCAGCCGCGATCGAAGCGCAGGCGAGAACGCCGGGGAGCATCCCGGGTCTATGGCTGGTTCCAGAGTGCATCGTCGGCCCGGAGGGGAAGATTCTGCATTGACAGGCTTGCCGGAAATTTTCGGCCTGCGGCCGGCCCGGCCCAGGCGGCAGCCTTGCCGGGGCATGGTAACTCATTAGTCCATATTAAGTTGACAGCTTCCCAGGAGGGCTGTCCCGTCCTGGAAAATCAGATTATAGATCCAGACAGCAAATTTTAAACCACAGCTTCTTTTTCCCGGGCTTGCAGGTGCATTGACAGGCTTGACAAAAGGCCCGAGTCAGCCGAGAATTAAATTGAGCATTATTTCGGCTTCCACTGTCAGGGGCCCATGC
>JAFGTO010000067.1 GCA_016934095.1 Candidatus Glassiibacteriota bacterium | reverse complement strand
TTTGTGCGAGTGACATGATACTCGAGCGAAACCTTGAGTCCGTTCTGGTAGTAGAGGGCATCCCCGGCCCGGCGGACCAGCCTGACCTCGGGGTGGTCCCGGTAGTAGCCGCCCGCCAACAGGTAACCCGGGATGAAATAAGTCTTCCCCGGCCAGAGTGGCTGGTTGAGGTTGTAGTGGCGGATGATCTGGGCCATGTAAGCCAGGTGGTCATCCGGCGATTTTTTATATGGGTAATATTCCGGGAAGTCATCCGCCGGGCCGATATAGCGCAGGGCCAGGTCCCGGTAGTCTTCACCCTCTGAGGCCGTGTGAGAGAGATCTTCCCCGGACACCCCGAGCAGGCTGTCCAGCGGGATGAACAGCGAGGGGTCGTGGTGAAAGGCCTCCACCCGCCGGGTCAGGGAATCGTAGTGCTCTGCCACCAGGTGGAGGGGTATGAAATAAGATCGGTCGTAATTACCCAGCTCGCGGCCGGTGCGATGGTAGTAATCACGGATGTCGCTGCGGACATTGCGCACTAGGTTGGACCGGTCGCGGCTGTCCTTGATCGCGGCGGGAAGGCAGAACTGCTGGATAACATCGGTCAGCCGCTGGCTGCGTCCGGCCCGGACCAGCAGCGCCGGCATGCCGAGGCGATAGACCGTATCCTGGACTGCGGCTTGCTTGGGTCCGGTGCGTTTTACTGCTGACGGCTCCTGGCCCTGCCAGTCCGATGGTATATATATCGTAATTCCGTTGGGTATCCGGTGTGCTGACTTGACCTTGGCGAACGCTTTATTATACCTGCGGTTGTAATCGAAAATATCCCTCCAGAGAGTGGGATTGACCCCGTTCTCGATCAGGGTCTCCCAGAGAGTGCCGCGCAGGGTCGCCTCGACATACTCCCCGCTCTCCCCTTCTTCATCGTGCGCCGCCCGGACCGCCCCTGAGCACAGCAAGAGCCAAATCAACCCGACAGCCAGGACCCGCCCGAAACGACCTGACCCAAAGCCAATACCGGAAAAACAGCCGAATATTTTTCGCATAACCTCGATAACTCTCTGTGAAATCGATCCTGCTTGAATAATAACATATTGTCGGGTTGTCAGCAATATCCCGGCTACTATGCCGGGGCGAAAAACTCTTCATTACCCGGCTTGCTTATTTTAACCGCGGACACCGGTAAAAAGATGCATTATTTGAGTGGCGTTGAAATAATACTTCAACGCCCCTTGGTAATTTATTGCTTCATGGGCTGTCAAGGGCAAGGCAAGCCGTTTCCAGTGTAACCGCAAGAATTTCTATATGTTATGCAATTAGGGTCTTCTTGCCGCATATCGTTGTCCCAAGAGTGGAAACGGCCCTTGACAGCCTTTTTACCCTAAATTCTAAATATTTCATCGCGCTTATTTTAACCGGAAATTTTACGCAAGGCTGCCGGACTTTATTCCAGGAGTATGCCCGGAAAAAAAGGCTGGCCGGCCGGGGGGTGCGCAACCGGCTGTTTCTGCCCGGCCATGGAGGCCGCACGCCGGAGCTCTTGCCGTGCCCGGCTAGGCCAGGGGCAGCTCGAACTCCACTGTTATGCCGGGCGGCGGGTCGTTGCTGAATACCCTGATGCTGCCTCCGTGGGTCTCGACTATGGTTTTTACGATGCTCAGACCTAGGCCGGTCCCCCGCTGGCGGGTGGAAAAGAACGGCTTGAAAATCTCGGCCATGTTCTGCGGCTCGATCCCCTCCCCGTGGTCCCGGACCAGGGCCTGGACCGTGTTGTCCCTCTGCTTGATCAGGGTAATGGTGATTTCCGTGCCCTGCGGGCTGTGCTGTGCGGCATTCTCCAGCAGGTTGAAAAACGCCTGCTTGATCTTGGGACCGTTGACCAGGACTTCCAGCTTCCTGTCTCCCTGCGGGCAGAGCACCCTTATCTTACGGTGCCCGTTGGTGGAGGACTGCTGCCAGAGCTCCACGGCCTCCGTACAGGTCTCGTACAGCGATGCCCTGACCAGGGTGTTTTTCTCTACGGGCTTGCCCAGCTCCAGCAGGTCGTTCATCAGGGTGGAGAGACGGTCTATTTGGAGGCGCACGTTGTCCATGTAAGGCTTGAACTCGGGGTCGTCGCCGACCTCCTGGAACAAGGCCTCGGAGATCGCCAGGATCGCACTGAGCGGGTTGCGGACCTCGTGGGCCACGCCGGAGGCGATCTTGCCGATAATCTCCATCTTCTGGGAATCCAGCAGTCGGGCCCGGGTCTTTTTCAGCTCGGTGATCTTGTTCTCCAACTGGATGTTCGCGTCCTGCAAAGCCGAGGTACGCCTGACCACCAGCTTGGCCAGGTTGACATGGCGGTGGACTGCATAGCCCAGCAGCAAGAGGATCAGGCCCGAGCCGATTGCCGAGACCACCTGGAAACCGGTTTCCTTGTACCACGGCAGCAGGACTGTGAAGCTGAAAGCGGCCGGCCGGGGATCGTAGTTCAGGTTGGTGTCCATGGCCCTCACCTCGAAAAGGTGCCTGCCGTAAGGCAGGGTATTGAACAGGGCCACGTTCCCGGTCCTGAACGGCGACCATTCGCCGTCATCCAGGCGATAGGAGAACAGCAGGCGGTCCGCCGGGGTCTGCTGCCATTTATCCATCCCGGAAAATATCAGCCTGACTTCCCCTGCGGGCGGGGCCTCTCTGAGGTTCTCCTGCTCGGAAATACTCGTCTCCGGGGGATCGCGGTCCGCTTCCGGGTTGTAAAGGCTCAGGCCGCTGATAGTGCCCGCCCAGATCCTGCCCCTGCTGTCCTGGAAAATCTCGAAAACCGCTGTGTTGGCCAATCCATCCTCGGCGGTATTGGTGGCCCAGGAGCCGTGGAACCTGCGGTGGATGCCGGTCCCGGAAGCTACCCAGACACTGCTGTCCCTGCAGGTGGTGATACAGCGTACACTGGAAAGGTCCGACAGCACCACCCGCCATTTGCCCCGGTCGTACTCCTGGATCTCATCGCGCCCGCCGATCCAGATCTTACCGTCCTCGACCTCGCCGATACAGAACCCGCCGGTCCCCCGGTAGTTCTCCTCTCCGGAGAAACTAGTGGTCTCGCCGTCCC
>JAFGTO010000497.1 GCA_016934095.1 Candidatus Glassiibacteriota bacterium | reverse complement strand
CCGAGGTGCAGGGCTTCAACGAGGGCCTGATTGCACTTCTCTCCGAGATCAATCTCGGGCCGGCGCCGCCTCCGGGTGAAGTCGGCACTTTCGCCCGGGCAGATATCAGGCGCCAGATCGTGCTGAACCGCATAGACCCGGTCAAGGTGGCGCTGCTCGGGGCCGAGCAGGCCACGGTCACCCGCAGCGGACGCACCGTGGACAGGCAGGAGCTGCAGACCCTGGTCGTGGATTACCTGTCCCGCAGCTGGGAAGGCGAGGAGGCCCGCACCGAGATCACCTACGCCCGGATGCCCGAGGATGTCAGCCTCTCCTCCCCCGACCTGGAGCTCAAAGTCGTAGATCCCCTGCGCCGCCGCCTCTCCGGATCATTCTCGCTGTCCATCGCCGCCCTCTCCGAGGGTCGCCTGGTCCAGCGCCTCCCGGTCTCGCTCAAAGTCAGGGTCTTTGAAAAAGTGGCCGTGCTGAAAAGCTCCCTGGGGAACAACGAGCTGCTTTCCCCGGAAGATGTAGAGCTGACCGAGCTGGAGACCACCAGTGCACGCTCCCTGCCTTTCAAGAGTATCGAGGAGCTGGCCGGCAAGCGCCTGAAAAGAAGGATGAAAGCCGGACAGATACTGACCGGCGACGATGTCGAGAGCCCGCCGCTGATCGAGCGGGGCGATGAGGTGACCCTGGTTGTCCACTACAAGAATATCACGGTCGGCTGTCCGGGCAAAGCCTGGCAGAACGGCCGCCTGGGAGAAAAAATCCTCGTGCGCAACCAGTACGGGAAAAACCTGACAGGCACGGTGCAGGATGCCAACACGGTATTGATTACCCAATAAAAAAGGAGCTTCGCTTCCGATGAGGACGATAAAAAGCAAACCCAGATCCTTCCCGCCGCGCTCCGGACCTCCCCCCCAGCCGCGTATCCTCAACAACCTGTTGGGCGCGGCGGCCCTGGTTATTCTCTGGGCGGTGCCGCTGCTCGGCCAGATGGAGTTCCGTGGGCCGGTATCCAGCCTGTTCACCGATGAACGGCTCTATAAGTCCGGCGATGTAGTGACCATCATTGTCGATGAAAGGGTCTCCGGGGTCAACAGGCAGCAGTTCCGCAGCCAGCGGGGAACCCAGACCCAGGCTGAATTCGGCGCCGGGCCCGGCAAGGTTTTCGGCCTGCTCAACCCGTTCAGCGGCGAGATTTCCGCACAGAACAATTTCGATTCCCGGATACAGAACAACAAGCTGAGCACTTTCGCCACCAATGTCAGTGTACGGGTGGCCCGCACGGACGAGCTGGGAAACCTCTTTCTCGAAGGATCGAAAGTGGTGGACCTGCCGGATGAAAAACTCGTGGTGTTCATCACCGGGGTGGCCCGCAGCCAGGATGTCACGCCGCAGAACACCGTGCTTTCTTCGCAGCTGGCCAACCTCCAGGTAACCATGAAATCCAAGGGGGAGGCCGAGGACGCCCGCCGTCCCACAATCTTCAACCGGATACTGGGCTGGTTCTTCTAATGCCGGACCTCACCGGAGGATACAGGGAAAAAACCATGACTGCTTACTTTCTCAGCCGGCACCGCCAATACAGATGGAACAGGATTCTGGCTGCGGCCCTGCTGATACCTCTCGTCTCGCTGCTGGCGACCCCTCTCTGGGGAGCGCGGATCAAGGATATCGCCCACCTGCAGGGTACCCGCAGCGAACAGTTGATCGGCTACGGCCTGGTAGTGGGCCTGGATGGGACCGGGGACGGGAGAACGATCTTTACCAACCGCTCCACCGCCAGCCTGCTCAACAAGTTCGGCGTGGAGATACAGGGCAACGAAATCAACGCCGCCAACGTGGCCGCGGTAATGGTGACCACCGAGCTTAATTCTTTTGTCAAGCCGGGCAGCCGTATCGATGTCACGGTCAGCTCGATCGGCGAAGCCGAGAGCCTCCAGGGCGGGACCCTGCTGCGGACCCAGCTTTTCGGCTATGACGGCAGGACACTCTATGCGGTCTGCCAGGGACCGATCTCGATCGGAGGGTTCGTGGTCGGAGTCGGCGGGGCCGGAGCCGGGGCACAGATCCAGCGCAACCATACGGTAGTCGGCAGGATCCCCGGCGGGGCCCAGGTGCTCCAGCCGATCGAAAGCGAATTTATCGAAAACTGGAAGCTGATGCTCACCCTGGACAAAAGCGACTTCACCAGCGTGAACAAGCTCGATGAAGCGATCGACAACCGCTTCGGCGCCGATATCGGCGTGCCCATCGACGGGCTTTCGGTAATTGTCAACATCCCCGAGGAATACCGCGACCCGGGCAAGATTGTCCAGTTCATCTCCACCCTGGAAAACCTGGAGATCATTCCCGAAGTCGCCGCCAGGGTGGTGATCAACGAGCGCACCGGCACCATCGCCATCGGCGAAAACGTCACCGTGCTGCCGGTACAGGTGGCCCACGGAGGGCTTACCATCTCTGTCGGGACCGGTGCCGCGGTCAGTCAGCCGACAAGCCCGCTGGCCGGAGGCGGAACGATCCTTTCCCCGACTGCCGAGGCTAGTGCAGTCGAGGAAGTCAGGAAGTTCCTGGAGATGGGAGGAACCGCCGGCGACCTGGTGACCGCACTGAACAGCCTGCAGATTACTCCGCGGGACATCATAGCCATTTTCCAGGCAATCAAGGAAGCCGGCGCCCTGGCTGCCGAGCTGGTAATAATGTAGATAGGCGGGTTTATCGAATTATGGAAATGCTGAACCTCCCGGGTAACGATCCCCTGAAGCTGGAAAGCCAGGTCCTGGAAACCAGGCTCCGCCGGCTCAGAGACATGACCGCCGAAACCGGCGGTAAGTATTCCGAAGCCAACCTGCGCGAGGTGAGCAGGAACCTGGAATCGATCTTTATCAAGCAGTTGCTGGACACCATGCAGAAAAGCGTCCCGGAAAGCAGCCTTTACGGCACCTCGAGCGGGATGGAAACCTGGAAGGGAATGTTCAATGAAAAGCTGGCCGGAGAAGTCAGCGGAAAGGCATCGATAGGACTGGCCGAAATGATCTACAGGGAACTCTCGACAGACTTGGACCGGCACAAGGATGTGCCCCCCGCCGGGGGCCGGCCCGTCCCGGAAAGAGCGGCCCCCGCAGCCCCGGACACCGACCCTGCCGCAAGGCCCGAGTCGCCCGCTCAAAGCGGCGGGACAAAGCTTTCCAGGGTGATCGCCAGGTTCCGGGCCCTGATCGAGGAAGCCGCCGGCCGGCACGGGCTCGACCCTAGCCTGATCGCCGCTGTGATAACCCAGGAGTCTGGAGGCGACCCGGCTGCGGTGAGCCCTGCAGGCGCCCGGGGGCTGATGCAGCTCATGCCTCAGACCGGCGACTCCCTGGGAGTCAGCGACCCGTTCGACCCTCAGCAGAATGTCGACGGCGGAACCAGGTACCTGAAAGACCTGCTCGAGCGCTTCGGCGGAGATGAGACCCTGGCCCTGGCGGCGTACAATGCCGGCCCCTCGGCCGTGTCGCGGTACGGAAAAGTGCCGCCGTACAAGGAAACCCAAGACTACGTGCGCAGCGTCAAAACGCTGAAAAAACAGTCCGCCGGACTATCCCTGCAGCAAGGGCCGGAAGGTTGATCATGGCTGAGCAGAAAACCAAAGAGAACGGGCCGGAAAAGCTCCACCGGATCCTTTCCGCGATGGCCGGCGACCTTGAGCGCCTCTATGATTGCCTGCGCGCCCAGCAGCGGGCGCTGGTGAAATGCCGGCTGGATGATTTCAACAAAACCCTGGAGCTCGAGAACCGGCTGGCTGAGCGGAACCTCGACCGTGAGCGCCAGCGCCGGGAGCTGGTGGCCGGGATGTTCGGGGAAAACAGTGATAAAGCCTCCCTCAAAGAGCTTACTGCCGGAATGTCGCCGCCCTGGCCCGGGCGCTTCAAAGCGCTCGCCGAGCGCCTGCGGCAGGCGGGTAACATGGTGCAGACCATGAAGAAACAGAACGAGTTCCTGATCACCAGCGCCAGGGACCTGGTCAGCGAGCGCCTGAAACTGATGCTAGAACTGGCGCGGCTGAATAGAAACGTCTACGAAAAAAGCGGTAAAAAAAGCAAGCGTGCCAACCTGCACAAGGTTCTCGACCGCAAGCTCTGACCTGCGGCCGGGTTTTACGAAAAGGACAACTTAGGAGCCGGTGGTACCCCGATGGCGACCCTGACCAATGCAATGAATATCGGACTGAGCGGCCTGAGAGCCAACCAGGCGGGCCTGAATGTCACCGGCCACAATATCTCCAACGTAAACACCGAGGGCTATACCCGCCAGCAGGTGAAGCTGGATGCCGCCAAGCCGGTAAAACTGCACCAGGGTGTTTTCGGCATGGGCGTAGACATCTCCAGTATCCTCCGCTACCGTGAGGAATCCATCGACCGTCAGTATCGCACCCAGAACCAGTATCTGGGCAACCTGAATAAACAGGCCGAAAGCATGGACCTGATCGAGGGTATTATCAACGAGCCCTCCGAGACCGGGCTGCAGAACGCGATCAAGAATTTATTCAACAGCCTCCAGGACCTGGCCACCAATCCCGAGAGCAGCTCGGTGCGCACCACGGTGAGAGAGCAGGGCAGCGCCCTGGCCAAGATGTTCAACCAGGTCCGCAACCAGCTCGTCGAAATCCGCGAGAACAAGAACTTCGAGATACTCGACACGGTAACCGAAATAAACGAGTCCCTGGATCAGATCGGTACCCTGAATATCGAGATAGCCCAGACCGAGGCCCTGGGCCAGAAGGCCAACGACATGCGGGACAGCCGCGACAACCTGCTCGACAAGCTCTCCAGCCTGATCGATATCTCGGCTGTCGAGGACCCGGCCAACTCCACGACCATTGTTACTATCACCGGCCAGGCTTTCGTGGTCGTGGGCAATGTCCTCCACCTGAAATCGGAGTCGACAAACGAAGAGGGCAGAGAATACATCAAGATCCTGAACCCCACCGATAACAGGGAGATCGAACCGGCTTCAGGCGAGCTCTACGGCCTTTTCGAAATCCGCGACCGGATCATCCCGGACCTCATCGATCAGCTCGACGAGCTTGCGGCCGCGATGATCACCGAAATCAATGCGGTCCACCGCCAGGGCTACGGCCTCAAGGGCAACCGGGACCTGGCGCCGACCAACCTGGATTTTTTTTCCGGCACCGATGCCCAGACAATGAGGTTGAGCTATGACCTGGTGAACGATTCCAGGAACATCGCCGCCTCGTCCAGCGGTGCCCCCGGCGACAACTCCAATGCCCTGGCCATGGCGCAGCTGCGCAGCGCCGAAATCCTCAACGACGGCACCTTCACTTTCGAGGATTTCCTCTCGGGCATTGTCAGCACCTTCGGGCTGGAAGCTCTCAGTATCAAAGAGGGCCTGGCCAACCAGCAGCGGCTGGTGGACCACCTGGATAATTATCGTGAATCCCTTTACGGGGTGAACATGGATGAAGAGCTGGTAGGCATGATCCGCTTCCAGCAGGCCTTCGGTTCCTGTGCCCGGGTCATCAGCACGGTCAACGAGCTGATGGGCGTAGTGACGCAGCTCGGCAGGTACTAGGCCGGAGAGCGCTGAGCCCGGGGCCCGGAATCTCTGCGAAAGGAGAAACTGATAAAATCTGGCTATAAGGTTTACGGACGGAAGACAGAGCTCTGACAGCTACGGTTGATCCTCTCATATCAAGGATGATATATGCTTATTCTAACAAGGAAGTTGGGAGAGAGCATCGCCAT
>JAFGTO010000496.1 GCA_016934095.1 Candidatus Glassiibacteriota bacterium | reverse complement strand
AGGGCCGCTGACAGCCGCGGAAGCGGGACGGCCCGTGCGCCTGGGTTTCGTGGGGGTGGGCAGCCGCGGCACCTACCTGCTGCGCACCTGCCTGGACCTCGGCGGAGTGGAGGTTCCCGCAGTCTGCGACATCGATGCCGGGAACCTGGAAAAAGCGCAGCGCCTGGTGGAAAAAAGCGGCCTGAAAAAACCGGAGGGCTACTCCCGCGGCCCGGAGGACTTCCGCCGGATGGCCGGGCGCGTGGACCTGGACGTGGTGATAAACGCCACTCCCCTGGAGCTGCACGCCCCGGTGATGATGGCGGCCATGGAAGCCGGCAAGTACGGGGCCACCGAGGTGCCCGCGGCGACCACCCTTGACGAATGCAGCCAACTGGTGGAAACCAGCGAGCGCACCGGCATGCCCTGCATGATGCTGGAGAACTACTGCTATTTCCGCAACGTCATGATGGTCCTCAACATGGTGCAGCAGGGCGTTTTCGGTGAGGTGATCCACTGCGAGACAGGCTACCAGCACGACACCCGCTATGTCGCCTTCGGCCCGGAAGGTGAGCTGCTCTGGCGGGCCAGGTACAAGATGGAGCGCAACGGGAACCTCTATCCCACCCACGCTATCGGCCCCTGCGCCTGGTGGATGGACATCAACCGGGGCGACCGCTTCAGCCACCTGGTCTCGATGAGCTCCAAGCCTGCGGGAATGAACGAATACATTATCAAGAAGTTCGGCCCGGACCACCCCAGCGCCTCACAGCAATACAAGATAGGGGCGGTCAACACCACCCTGATCCGCACCGAGAAAGGAAAGACTGTAACCCTGTACTACGACACCTGTCTGCCGCGGCCTTTCGAGATGATCTACCGGCTCCAGGGCACAGAGGGTATCTACATGGGCTCGACCGACCAGATCTACCTCGAGAGCCGCAGCCCCCAGGAGCATACCTGGGAGGATGCCGGTTCCTATTACGGGCAGTACGAGCACCCGATGTGGAAAGCCCTGGGCGAGACCGCCCGCGGCTACTCACACGGCGGCGGGGACTACATGATGCTCGACCAGCTCCTGCGGGCTGTGCGGAACAGGGTGCCGCCCCCGGTCGATGTATACGACTCTGCCGCCTGGAGCGTGATCGGCCCGCTCAGCGAGCTCTCGGTGGCCCGGGGCAGTGCCCCGGTCGAGTTCCCGGACTTCACCGGGGGCGCTTGGAAAACGAAAAGACCTGTCGGGTTCTTAGGCCTGTGAACAGGGAAAGAGTGGCTATTGTCTCATCCGGGGAAAAGCCGGAGTCCTGCCGTCAGGCGGCAGGCGGATATTCCGGCCGTACCGGCGTAAACTACAGAGAGAGGAACCACAGATGTCCGAGGACAAACAGGCGGTACTGAACAAATACAGCCGGAGGATCACCGGGGACCCATCCCTGCCCGCGGCCCAGGCCATGCTCTACGGCGCCGGGATGAGCGAGCAGGACATGGGCAAGCCCCAGGTTGGCATAGTCAGCATGGGATTCGAGCTCAACCCCTGCAACATGCACCTGGACTCCCTGGCCGCCGGGATCAAGGGCTCCCTGGAGCGGGCCGGGGTCAAGGGGTGGATCTTCCACACCATCGGGGTGAGCGACGGGATCTCGATGGGCACCGAGGGGATGCGCTTCTCCCTGCCCTCGCGCGACATCATCGCCGACTCCATCGAGGACCACGCCGGGGCCCACTACTACGACGGCCTGGTGGCGGTGCCCGGCTGCGACAAGAACCTGCCCGGCTCGCTGATCGCCATGGGCAGGCTCAACCGCCCGGCGATCATGGTCTACGGCGGCACCATCCGCGCCGGCCGCTACTGCGGCAGGGACCTCAACATCGTCTCCGCTTTCGAGGCGTACGGCGAATGGCTGGCCGGGAAGATCGACCGGGATGAGCTGGACCGGATCAAGCAGCACGCCTGCCCTGGCCCGGGGGCCTGCGGCGGCATGTACACCGCCAACACCATGAGCTCGGCCATCGAGGCCCTGGGCATGAGCCTGCCTTTCAGCTCCTCATACCCGGCCGACAGCCCCGAGAAAGCCGGGGAATGCAGCCGGGTCGGCGGGTACATGCGCCTGCTGCTCGAGCGCGAGATCAAGCCCCGGGACATCATGACCGCCGAGGCTTTCGAGAACGCCATGACCATTGTCATGGCTTTGGGCGGCTCGACCAACGCGGTGCTGCACCTGATCGCCATGGCCCGGGCGGTTGACCTGCCCCTGGGGATCGATGACTTCCAGCGGGTCAGCGACCGCACACCTTACCTGGCAGACCTGAAGCCGAGCGGCAAGTACCTGATGGAGGACCTCTACCGGGCGGGAGGGGTTCCGGCGGTGCTGAAACTGCTGCTCGAGAACGGATACCTCCACGGCGGCTGCCTGACAGTTACCGGGAAAACTCTCGGGGAAAACCTGGCGGCAGTCCCCGGGCTGGCCGAAGGCCAGGAGGTGGTGCGTCCGCTCGAGAGGCCGATCAAGAAGACCGGGCATATCCAGGTCCTTTACGGCAACCTGGCCCCGGAAGGCGCGGTGGCCAAGATAACCGGCAAGGAGGGCACCAGGTTCTCCGGCACAGCCAGGGTCTTCGACTCGGAGGAACAGACTGTCGAGGCTTTCGAGCAGCGCCGCGTGCAGGCAGGCAGCGTGGTGGTGATCCGCTACGAGGGGCCTAAGGGCGGCCCGGGCATGCGGGAGATGCTCAAAGTGACCTCGGCCATCGTGGGCGCGGGCCTGGGCGGCGAAGTGGCGCTGATCACCGACGGCAGGTTCTCGGGCGGCACCCACGGGTTCATGGTGGGCCACGTTACGCCGGAGGCAGCGCTCGGCGGGCCGATCTCCCTGGCCGAGGACGGCGACCGGGTGGTCATCGATGCAGGCAAGCGCACCATCACCCTAGAGGTGGAGGAAAAAGTGCTGGAAGCCAGGCGAGAAAAATGGCGGGCGCCCGAGCCTAAGTACACCAGGGGCGTGCTGTTCAAGTACCGGAAAACAGTCTCCCCGGCCACCCTGGGCTGTGTTACCGATGAGTAGCCCGGAGGCCGACCGGCAGCTATTCCTGTTGCCGGTTCCGTGCCCCGCACTCTGAATCTTGAAGGCCGCCGGGAAAACGTTTGCCTTGCGCGGCCCCGGTAAACTTGTAAATTACCGTTATCAGAGACTTGACGATCTTCTCTTGCAGACTGGTGAACTCTTAACCTTTCAGCCCTCGGGAGCACTGTTATGAACACCAGGAGAAGCTTCCTGAAAAAGGGCCTGGCAGGCTTTTTCGGCGCCTCCGCCCTGTCCGCGGCGCGGGAAGCCGGGGCCGCGGCCGCTCACAGTTTCAAGCTGAAATACGCCCCCAACCTGGGCCTGATGGGCCAGATCCAGGACCCTGTGGACCGCCTCGACGCTTATGCCGATTTCGGCTTCAAGGCTTTTGAGTTCAACGGCCTGATGGGCTGGAGCACGGAGAGGGCGGGGCTGCTGCGCAAGAGGATGGATGAGCTGGGCCTGCAGATGGGGGTCTTCGTGGCCAACCCCTCGGGCTGGGACAAGACCGGCATGGTGGACCCGGGGCAGCGCCCGGCTTTCCTCGAGGAGATCACCAGGGCCATGACCTACGCCGGGATCACCGGCAACAAATGGCTCACCGCGATCACCGGCATGGCGATCCCGGGTGTCTACCGGGGCGTCCAGCGCGCCAACGTGGTGGAGAGCCTGCGCCGGGCGGCCGATATTGTCGAAAAACACGGGGTTACCCTGGTAATCGAGCCGCTGAACCAGCCGGTGGACCACGCCGGCTACTTCCTGGCCCGCTCGGATGAGGCCTACGAGGTGATGAAAGCCGTGGACAGCCCTTTTATCAAGATCCTCTTCGACATCTACCACCAGCAGATCGAGGAAGGTAACCTGATCAACAACATCCGTGCCTATTACGATGAGATCGGCTATTTCCAGCTTGCCGACGTGCCGGGGAGGCACGAGCCGGGCACTGGCGAGATCAACTACCGCAACGTGTTCAGGGCGATCCACGGGCTGAAGTTCGAGGGGATCCTGGGGCTGGAGCTGAGCCCCTCGGTCAAGCAGGAGCCGGAAGGCTCGCTGGCGGTGTTCAACTCCATCGTGGAGGCGGATAAGTTCTAGTTAGGTATACCAGAAATCAGGTTACATAGTAAAGTATATGTATAAATCCCCCTCGATCCACCTTTACGAAAGGGGGAGGATTTTTCTTACTATAATATATGGGGAGGCCGTTTCCCCCCTTTGCCAAAGGGGGGCCAGGGGGGATTTAAGAGCAGGGAGTTCGAGCCTTAAAAATCTTTGATTATAAGTATCTCCACGGGGGCGGGCTGGCATCCTTTTTGCCCGGCTGCCATCTGCGGATTCCCCACCTCCCGCGAGATCGCAAAAAGGATGCCAGCCCGCCCCCCGCCTATTTCCAGGGCGCCTCCGGGGACCCGGCTCACTCCCCGAACGAGCGGACGACCCTGAACCCTACCATGTTGGCATCCACCAGCCACCACCTGCCGCGCGGCCGCTGCGGGTCCCTGTCGTTCCACCAGTCCTGCTTCTCCAGGCGGCTGGCCGAGCGCAGGGCTTCCGGCGGGTCATCCCAGGAACCTCCGCGCAGCACCGGCTTGAGGTCGTCCGAATTCTTCCGCAGCGGGTCCGCCGCGACCTGCTTCCCGCTCAGCAGGGAGTAGTAGTCCGGGTCGTAGGCATCCGCGCAGAACTCCCAGACATTGCCGTGCATGTCATAGAGCCCGAAATCGTTCGGCTTGCCGGTGCCAACTTTGTGGGTCTCCCAGTCGCTGTTGTCTTCGTACCAGGCGTATCTCTCCAGCCCGGACGGGTCGTCCCCGAAGCAGTAGGCGGCGGGGCTGCCGGCACGGGCAGCGTACTCCCACTCGGCCTCGGTGGGGAGACGGTATTTTTCGCCGGTCTTTTTGGACAGCCACTGGCAAAACGTCTCGGCCCCCAGCCGGCTCATCCCAATGGCCGGTTTCTGCCTGCGGCCCATACCGTGGTCATAGGCCCCGTAATAGGGCGAGGGGCGGGTGATCGCATCCAGCTCGCAGACGAACATCTCCGTGCGCTGGAAGACCCATTTGGTAAAACGCTTGATCCATTCGGGATTGATTTTCGGCGAGGCCAGGGTGACCGCATCCAGCATGGTCGAATCGGGGATAATGGCATACTGCTCGTATTGCTCCCAGGTCACCTCGGTAGCGCAGATCCAAAACGGGCTTACCTTCACCCGGTGCACCGGGCCCTCGTCCGGCTCGCGCCCGGGCTCGTCCTCCGGGCTGCCCATCCCGAACTCTCCGCCGGGCAGGTAGACCATCTCGAAACTGATCTCCGTGCCGGGGATGGTCATGGTGTAGTTCTCCGGCCGGTCGAACCTTTTCCCGGCGAACTTGTCGCCGCGGGAAAGCTGCACGGCGAACACTGTCAGCACCAGCAGCAGGACCAGCACGGCGAGTACCAGAGCGCACAGCCTGACAATTCTCATTTTCAAAAAGGCGGCCACGAGGTCCAGGCCCCTGGCGGCAAGCTCGAAAATCTTCATCTTTTCCCCTGAATAATCATTCCGTAATTTACGGTTCTATGTTTGCGCCTCGGAGACAGATCGGTCCGAGGTCGGCGAATCTCAAGTTATTTCGCCGGGTAATGGTCGCAGCTTTCCCGCTTTTTGCCGAGGGATAAGCCGGCGGCTTCCCTGCCGGGACCTAGGAGGTCTTGACTCCCGGCATCGCTACGGGCGGGACAGGCATGGGGCCGAATTCGTACTTCCCGGGGCTTAAGTCCAGGTCCGAGGCCAGGAACTCATCCCAGTTGACCTCGAGCCCGGTGTAGGCCGACTGGCGGCCCATGATCGCGGTCAGGGTGGACTCGGCGACATTCTGGGCCTCGTTCAGCGGCTCCCCCTTACGGATGCTCTCGAGCAGGTCGATATGCTCCTGGTCGTAAGGGTTCACCTTCGGCCCGCGGTATCTCCAGGGGGAACTCCCCACCAGCATGATATTCTGACCCCCGGTGCGGGCCTCTCCGACAGCTCCCACTATCTCTTCGCCGATATTGGTGTCGGTATTGGCCTGCTGACGGCACATGCTCATCAGGTGCACGCCGTTGGGGTACTGGAAATCGATGGCGAAATGGTCATAGATCTGTCCATACACCGGGTCCGTGCGCACCTGGCGGCCGCCCATCCCGTAGGCTTTCACCGGGTGGGTCCCCATGGCCCAGTTGATCACGTCGATATTGTGCACGTGCTGCTCGACAATGTGGTCGCCGGAGAGCCAGGTGAAGTAAAGCCAGTTGCGGAGCTGCCACTCCATGTCAGACCACTCCGGCTTCCTGTCTTTTTTCCACAGGCCGCCCATGTTCCAGTAGCAGCGTGCGGCGCGGATTTCCCCGATCTGGCCGTCCCCAATGCGCTTGATCATCTCGAGGTAGGCAGGGTCGTGCCGGCGCTGGGTGCCGGCCACCACGGACAGCCCCTTGGCCTTTGCCTGCTCGCCGGCCGCCATGAACTTGCGGATACCCACGGGATCAACCCCGACAGGTTTTTCGGTGAAGACGTGCTTGCCGGCCTCCACCGCCGCGGTGAAATGCTCCGGCCGGAAATGCGGCGGGGTAGCCAGGATCACGATGTCGACATCGGTTTCCAGCAGGCGCTTGAATGCATCGAAACCGGTGAAACACATCTCGTCTTTGACCTGGAACCCCGGCAGCGCCCCGTCCTCGCGGCTGGGATTGCCCAGCTCGGCCCGGCAGTCATCGATCCGGTCCTGGAAGAGGTCGGCCAGGGCCACCAACCGCACGCCGGGGTCTGCCTTGAGACAGTTTTCCGCCGCACCCGACCCCCGGCCGCCGCAGCCAATCAGCCCGACCTTGAAGCGGGCAGCACCCTGGGCGCTGGCCGAACGCACGATGGAAAAGCCCGCCAGGGCGGAGGTCGCAGCGACCGCTCCGGTCTTGAGGAAATCACGTCTGGTCTGCCTGTTCTCCTGCCTGTCCTTTTCCATGCTGTCAACCTCCTCGATGGTATGGTAACCCGCCAGCACCGGCCGGGAGCACTTGGTTGAAAAAGAATGAGGAAAGTATTTCATTAGCTTATAATTTCAGGTGCACCAAAAGCTTACAATATAAGATAACCAGCCGTAACTGGCAACAATATTTTCCGCCCTCCCGGAAACACGACCCGTACCGGCAGTCGTGTACCGGACTGGAAGAATTGGCTTGACGAACCGGGGGGCGGCGGACATAATATGGCAGCTTCGGCATGTTTTTTCAAACGCGCCTTTTATCATTTCCAACACCCGTCAACCCCGGGAGCCACAAGCCATGAAAACCTGTCCACATATTTTCTTTATACTGTCCCTGCTGCTGACCCTGCCAGGCACGGCCTCGCCGCAGCAGCAGGCCGGTGCGGATACCGGGATACCCAGGCCGGAATACCCGCGGCCGCAGATGGTGCGCGCGGAATGGATAAACCTCAACGGCAACTGGGAGTTCGAGCTGGACTGCTCTGCCTCCGGCCTGGAGAGGAGCTTCCACCTGGACACGCCTTTTTCCAGGACTATCAGGGTGCCTTTCTGCCCGGAGAGCGGGCTCTCGGGGATCGGGGAAAAGGATTTCATGCAGTGTGTCTGGTACCGCCGTACTTTCACCCTGCCCGATACCTGGAGCGGCAAGCGGGTCCTGCTGCATTTCGGCGCGGTGGATTATGCCGCCGCGGTCTGGATCAACGGCAGGCAGGCCGGGACCCACCGGGGAGGCTACACCCCGTTCACTTTCGAGATCACCGGCCTGCTGGTGCCCGGGGAGAACACCCTGACCGTGCAGGCCTGCGACAACACCCGCGGCGACCTCCAGCCCCTCGGCAAGCAAAGCAAAAAGTACGATTCCTATGGCTGCCACTACACCCGCACCACCGGGATCTGGCAGACAGTCTGGCTCGAGCCGGTCCCTGGCGCTTTCCTGCGCTCGTTCAAGCTGTACCCGGATGCGGACCAGGCAGCGGTAACCATCCAGGCCGAGGTGGAGGGGGAGGCCTCCGGCCTGACCCTCAAGGCCAGGGCCTTCGCCTCGGGCAGGCAGGTCGGCGAGGCCGCGGTCCCGGCCGATGACCCGGCGGCCTTTACCCTGCAGCTCTCCCGGAAACACCTCTGGGGCCCGGGCGACCCTTTCCTCTATGACCTGGAGCTCTCGCTCGAGCGGGAAGGGAAACCGCTGGACCAGGTCAAAAGCTATTTCGGGCTGCGCAAGGTGAGCATCCAGGGCCGCAAGGTGCTGATCAACGGCAAGCCTGTCTTCCAGCGGCTGGTACTGGACCAGGGGTTTTACCCGGAGGGGATCTACACCGCGCCGGATGACCGGGCGCTCAAGAGGGACATCGAGATTTCCCAGGGCCTGGGCTTCAACGGGGCCCGCCTGCACCAGAAAGTGTTCGAGCCGCGCTTCCTCTACTGGGCGGACCGCCTGGGCTACCTGGTCTGGGGCGAATTCCCCAACTGGGGCCTGGACCACGGCCACCCCCTGGCACTGCAGAGCATGCTGCCCGAGTGGCTCGAGGTGCTGGAGCGCGACTTCAACCACCCCTCGATTATCACCTGGACCCCGTTCAATGAGACTCCGGCCTCCCAGAACCCGGAGCTGCTGAGGAATATCTACAGGGTAACCAAGGCGCTCGATCCCACCAGGCCGGTGCACGATACCAGCGGGTATACCCACGTGGAGACCGACATTTTCAGCGTGCACTGCTACGAGGGAGACACCACCAGGTTCCGCTCCAATTTCGAGGAGTCCGGGACCGGCGGTAAAATCTGGCAGAACCGGCCCGGGGAGGACTGCCCTTACCTGGGCCAGCCCTATATCGTGGATGAGTACGGGGGGATCTGGTGGAACCCCGGCCAGCAAAATGACCAGGCCTGGGGCTACGGAGACCGGCCGAGGACCGTTGAGGAGTTCCTGGCCAGGTACAGGGCCCTGACCTGTACCCTGCTGTCGAATCCCGAAATGTTCGGGTTCTGCTATACCCAGTTGTACGACATCGAGCAGGAGGTGAACGGCCTCTACACCTACGACAGGAAACCCAAGTTCGACCCGGCGCTGATCAGGGAGATAAATACCCTGCCTGCCTCGGTGGAGCGGCAATGAGCAGGGCTGTCGTCCTGCAGCGCGGGAAACCCATATGTACCTGGCTTACACAGCACTGCTGGTGAGAGTCCTGCTCCTGGGCTACGAGCGTATCGTTTTCAAGCAGCTCGGAAAGAACTCGGGCAGCGAGGAAAGCGTCTTCCTCATCTTTTCCGCCGGCACCTTGTTCCTGCTGCCTTTCGCGGTGAGCGCTCCTCTGCCGGCGAATTACGGCTACCTGTGGCTGGCCGCCCTGAACGGCCTGATCTACACGGTGCAGACCGTGTTCTATGTCAAGTCCCTCTCCAGCGGGGAGGCCTCCCTGGTGGGGCCGCTGTACAATTTCAACGTGTTTTTCCTGCTGGTGCTGACCACGGTCTTCCTGAATGAGTCCCTGACCCTCTATAAAGTCGCCGGCCTGGTCCTGCTGGTCTACGGCGCCTCTTTCCTCAACCGCCAGAGAAACCTGCTGCTTTCCCTCCACGCCCTGCTCAAGGACCGGGCCTGCCGGTACATGATATTCTCCTCCGCGCTGGTGGCCGTGGCCCGCACCATAGATGGCTTCGCCATCCGCAACGTGCACCCGCTCACCTATACTTTCACCCTCTGCATCGCCACCATGGTTTTCCTCTTCACCCACCTGCTGCTGACCCGCAGGCTGGGCAGCGCCCTGGCCCTGTTCCAGAGGAAGACCGGCACCAGCATAATCGCCGGGGCGGTGGACTGCTACTCCTACCTGGCGCTGATGTTCGCCATTACCAGTATCGAGGTCAGCATCGCCGAGCCCGCCTCGATGCTCGGTATGATCGTAACCGTGGTGCTGGCGCATTTCATATTCAGGGAAAAGATAGCCGGCCGCCTGGTGGGGGTAGTGATCATGGTCCTGGGGGCCTGGCTGTTGTTCTGGTGAGCCGTGCCTGCGCGGAGTGGCGGGGCATTGGTGCCTCAAACTGGGAGTCATTGCGAAAAATGTGGCGCAAGTCTGAGTCTGACGCGCTTAACTGATATTCCGCTGCCAGAGGGGAGCTGAATTAATTTAGGTTGAGGTGCTTCGGAGAAAAATTTTTGATACTATTAAAAGCTTTCTTCAGGCTGGGAGAGGTTTTTAATGCTTCGTTTACATCCCAGGAATAATAAACAAAGGAAATTAGTTTGGCGTTATAGGCGGGTCCTTTTCTGGCGGTGCTCCCAGGGGCCGGTACAATTGCCTCACGAATTTCACGCTTCTTTGACCTCGAAGAGACCTCTATCAATTTCCTTTTTGGATAGTCAATTTCATCAGGGTTATCAGGGAGAAGGTTCTGCCTTACTCCAAGGAAGGAGGCAAAAGCGGTTTTATGTGCAAAAAGCCAGGCTTCAACTTCTCTGACAGCAATTCTGAATATCAGATTTTCATTTACCGGCCGGGCGAGCCACTTATCAATAATTCTAGGCGCACACTCACACCTGTCCAGATCAGACAACACCAGAAACGGAGTTCCCCGGGCGGCATTGTTCCAGCCGTTAATCGTTTTTTTCAAATAGTCTTTGCCCCTCTTACCATAACAAGTACCGACCTGATATGGCCTTCCTGACTGGAGCAGGAGCTTCCTTGCCACCATTTCACTGAGGTCGTCTTCCACGGCAAGATTTATCGGGATGACATCATCCATTAAATAGATCCAATTGAATTATTTGTTTCGGCTCGGTTCTGGGTATGGAAATCTCCGCCAGGCTAAGTCCCTTTTCCAGCAGATCCCGTACTTCTTCAATCTTTGATGCCAGCTCGACCCTGGTTCCTTCCGTATCGGGAGTCAGCAGCAGTGCTTCTTCCCCCCCGATCTGCTCATCGCTGAGTAAATCCGTACTGTGAGTGCTGATGATTACTTGTCTTCTTTTCTTGTTCTGGATGCGCCAGATCAGGCTTGGAAGCTTCTTCACGATACCCGCGTGCAAGTGGATTTCCGGCTCCTCGAGAAGTAACAGAGAATCTCCTTCCAGTAAAGACCATAAAAAGCCTACTAAGCGCAAGGTCCCGTCGGAAAATTGCTCCTCGTTTTGTTTTCCTGCTTTCGGCCTCCAATGCTCGTATATGGCTTCCAGATGTGGAATGCCATTGAGGTCCTTGGAATAACCAAGCCCTTTTAATTGAGGAGTAGTGAGTCTTAACGCTTCTTCTATTTTTTTCAGCCTGGATTTTCTGTATTTCTCTGGTGTGCGGGCCACTTTTTCCAGGAATTTTCTTCCGAAAGGGTCTTCTTCAACAACAGGGCCTTTAAATAACTCGGGGTGCCTCAGTAGCTGGGGTATTATATGCATATAACAAATGGACTTGAAAAACTCCGATATCTTCCTGAAAGAGTAATTAGCGGTGATCTGCTCCAGGTGAGTTTCAGTCAATCTTAAGTCATCCTCTTTGTCCTCTTTGTCGGGACGGTCAAGGATTAATTGATTATTTTTCCAGACCTTTTCGTATTTTAATATTGTGTTCCGGTGTCCACTGGTCTCCTGCGTCATCCCGATGGCATATCTCCAGACGATATCTCCATCAAAAGATTCTTTTAAATGCACTTCGATTTCAACCTGAGGCTCTTTCCGTGCCCCGAAGCATCTTATTTTGGAAAGCCCCCCCCTGTCGCTGACCGCTTTTTGCAGGCCGCCGCCTGGTTTGGCAATTTCCCCTAGAAACCGAAAGACATCCAGGAAGTTCGATTTCCCGGATGCGTTGGGACCTATAATGAAAACCCGTCTGCCGAGCTCGACATCCACTGTCCTGAAATTTCGCCAGTTTTTTAATTTTACGTGCGAGATGTTCATAACTTACCACTGATTAACATTTTATGAGCCTCGAAGATGAATGCCCGGTTAATAGAACCATTGGAGTATTGATTCAATGTATTTTCATCTGACCCGTTTGTCCAGTCGGCAAAGACACTACTTCCACTTGAAAAACCCGTCGTTCTCGATGTCCTTGTCCGGGCCGCCGGTAACCGTAGAGGGGCCGTAGTAGGTGCCGCCGCCGAAAGTGGTGACATAGAGCATGCCCGGGCGGTAGGGGTCCGGGCAGGGGCGGTAGGCCCACTTGAAATTGAAGCCGGAGATACGCTGCCAACTCTCCCCGCGGTCATCGCTGCGCCAGATCGCGCTGTCGAAAGTGCAGAGGTACATGGTCGAGGGGTTGAAAGAGTCGAAAGCGGCAGCGTAGGCATGGGACGCCTCATCGAAGACCTGCCTCCAGGTGCTGCCGCCGTCCTCGGTGAGCAGCAGCCCTCCCCGGATGTCATGATCGTACTCGAACCTCCAGGGCCAGCAGCAGAGGTACATGCGCCGGGGGTCCTCCGGGTCATAGATCAGGTCGCCGGGCGAGTTGTAGCCGTCCGGCAGGGGGACCACCTCCCAGGAGGCGGCCTGGTCGCTGCTGCGGTAGAGGAACCCGTCGAACTCCTCGCTGCCCAGGCGGTTGCGGAAGACCAGCAGGTAGAGGGTGCCGTCCGGCAGGCGGGCCATGCGCCAGCAGTTAAGGTTGCTGCCCAGCCCGTTGTTGGCCAGGGTCCAGTGCCCGCCTCCATCTGTGGACTTGTAGACCCCCTTCTGGAAAGCGCAGGCGTAAAGGGTCCTGGAGTCCACCGGGCTGTCCGGGTCGAGGAGCACGAAATTGCAGACCGCGTTTGCGGGCATGCCGAGGTTTTTCTTCTTCCAGGTCCTGCACCCGTCCTCGGAGAGGGCGATCCCGCCCTCGGAGGAGAGGCTCAGGCCGCCGTTGCGGAACATCTTGTCCCTGGGCAGGTCGTGTGCCTGAGACCAGGCGCCCCAGACCCTGCCCTCCACCTCGGGGTCAAAAGCCAGCCAGTAGCAGGTGTTGTGCCAGGTGTTGGGGATGCCGCTGTTCCCGTGGACCCAGCTTTCCCCGCCGTTGAAGGAGTTGAACAGGCCGATATCGGTTGAGGGGAACACCAGATGGAGGCTGTCGAAGGGGTCGAAGTGCACGCCGTAGGTTCCGGTTACCTCCAGCCCCCTCGAGGTGTAAGACCCGTCCGCCTGGACATCGGTATAGAGCTGCTCCCAGGTGGCCCCGCCATCGGTGGTCTTGACAGTCTGGCCGTAATCCGTGGCATAGCAGATATCCGGGTCGGTGGGACAGACCCCCAGGTCCAGGGGGTTACCCGGCCAGCCTGCCCCGTAGTAGACCTGCAGCCAGCCCGGGTTGAGCAGGTTGTTCGAGACCAGCTCATTGTACTGGGCCTGGTAGGTCCAGCTCCACCAGCCGCCCCTGTTGGTGGTCTTCAGGGTACCGTAGTAATCGCCCGGGTAGCTGCTGACAGCCACGTAGGCGACATCCGGCGAGCCCTCGCAGACTGCAAAGGCTGTGAAATTCGCCAAGCTGTACATATTGCCCATGGCCGACTGCCAGGTGGCGCCGTTGTCAGCGGTGCGGTAAATCCCGTGGTCGTCGTACACGTAGAGGACTTCCCCGTCTTCTGCGGCCCCTCCCTCGGCCCCGGCGATCCAGCCGAGCGGCAGATCGAGCTGATTAACCGTCCCATCCACCAGGCTCACCCTGAGGAAAGCGCTCCCGGTAACCACGGTGATCTCATCCGGAACTCCGTGCCAGGCCCCGGGAAAGATGTTGAGGATGGACTCTCCGGTGATCCCGCTTATCTCGCTCCAGGTCTCGCCGCGATCCGCCGAGACCATCAGGCGGGCGTAGTCGTAAGGCCACTGGGCGGGGATGCCCAGCCAGATACGGTCGTTGTCGGCAGGGTCTACCCGCACCGTGCTAACATTGGCGTAGAAGACATCGCTGGTGGTGATGAAGCGGTGGTCGGCGTGGTCCCCTACCATGTCTTCCGCCACCAGCATGTCGGGCGAGGGGAAGACCAGGCGCCAGGTGTTCCCGCCGTTGTCGGAGCGGTACAGCCCGGTGCTGGCTGCGTAGACAGTGT
>JAFGTO010000495.1 GCA_016934095.1 Candidatus Glassiibacteriota bacterium | reverse complement strand
TCTGCCCGATGGCCTGGGACGGCTCGGCCGGCGGCAGGAAAGAGCAACCCCTGCGGTTCCACGACAGCCGGGGGCACCTCACCCTGGACCTGGGCTCCACAGACCGGGAGGAGAACCGGAAACTCGCCGAAACCGAGAGCCTGGCGGAAGACCTGCGGCTGCTCTACGTGGCCCTGACCCGCGCCAGGAGCCGCTGCTACCTGGTCTGGGGCAGGATCAACGAAAGCTGGAGCTCCGCCCCAGCCTACCTTTTCCACCGGCCCAGCCCGGCCGAGCCTGCCGCCGCGGTGAAAAACCTGAGCAGCGAACAGCTCCGCAGCGACCTGCAGCGGGTTGCGGACTCTGCCGGCGGGTCTATCGCCCTCGGCCCGCTCCCGCCGGGTGCGGGAGAACCCTGCCCGTCGCTGCCGGACGCAGGCCGGAGGCTTGCCTGCCGCAGGTTCTCAGGCCGGATCGACCGGAGCTGGAAGATCTCCAGCTTTTCCGCCCTCGCCTCCGGCAAGGCCCGTGAGACCGAGCTGCCCGACCGCGATGCCCAGGCCGCCGGCCTGGAAGAGCCGGCCCCCGGTCGGGAGGGACCCCGGGGCATTTTCGCTTTCCCCAGGGGCACGAAAGCAGGAAACTTCTTTCACGGATTGCTCGAGCGGCTGGATTTCAGCGGGACCGACCCTGTCGAGCTGGAAGGCCGGGTGGACGAGGAGCTGAGGCTCTACGGCTTCGACCCCTCCTGGAAAAAGGAAGTCTGCGGGCTGCTGCAGCGCCTGTTCTCTGCCGAGCTCGGAAGGGACGGGGAAAAATTCACCCTGGGCCGGGTCGGTTTACCTGAGAGGCTTAACGAGCTCGAGTTCTATCTCCCGCTGAACCCGCTGACACCGGAAAAGCTGCGGGAGGTCTTCGCCGCCTTTGGCCGCGGCCCGGTGGCGGAAAGCTTCCCCGAGAAAATCGGCAGGCTCGAGTTCTCGCCGGTCAGGGGTTTCCTCAAGGGGTTCATCGACCTGGTGCTCAGGCACGGCCGGCGCTTTTACCTGGTGGACTGGAAGTCCAACTACCTGGGCGCCAGTGTCGGGGACTACCGCCCGGAAGCCCTGGCCGCAGCGATGCAGAGAGAGCTCTATACCCTGCAGTACCACCTTTACGCCGTGGCCCTGGACCGCTACCTGAGGTACCGGGTGCCGGATTACAGGTACGATATCAACTTCGGCGGGGTCTATTATATCTTCCTGAGGGGAGTGGACCCTTCGCGCGGCCCGCATTACGGGCTGTACTACGACCTGCCCCCCGCCGGGCTGGTCGGGGAGCTGGGCCGCGTCCTGGCCGAACAGCAGATGGATGGAAAATGACCGAGCAAGACCTGGACCGTCTCCGGGCCGGCAGCTACCTCGGCCGGCTGGATGAGCACTTCGCCGGGCTGCTGGCCCGACTGGACGGGGGAGACTTCTCCCCGGAGCTCTTTCTGGCGGCGGCCCTGGCCGCCAGGAGCACCGGGCAGGGAAACACCTGCCTTGACCTGCAGGGCCTGGCCGGCAGGACCCTCGAGGATGAAGAGGGCCGGCCGCTGCTGGCCTGCCCGGAGCTGGATGACTGGCGCCTAGAGCTGGAAAAAAGCCCGGTGGTGGGCTCACCGGGTGAATTCAAGCCGCTGATCCTGGACAGCAAGTCCCGGCTTTATCTCCACCGCTACCGCGAGTACGAGGAAACGGTCGGGGACTCGGTCAGGGAGCTGGCCGGCCTCGAGGCGGAGGATTTCGACGAGAGCCGTTTCGCCGGGAGCCTGGCGAGGCTTTTCCCCCAGCCGGAACCCGATCCCCGCGACCGCCAGCGGATCGCCGCAGCCTGCGCGCTGACCGGGAAATTCCTGGTCATCTCGGGCGGCCCGGGCACGGGAAAGACCACCACGGTAGCCAAGGTCCTGGCGCTGTTGCTGGAGCAGCCCGGGGGGACACGCCTGCGCGTGGCCCTCTGCGCCCCCACCGGCAAGGCGGCTGCCAGGCTCCAGCAGGCTATCCGCCTGGCCAGGGAGACCCTGGACTGTACCCCCGAAGCCGGCCGGGCGATCCCGGACGAGGCTTTCACCATACACCGTCTGCTGGGGTTCAGGCCGGACTCATCATCCTGCAGGTACGGCCCGGGAAACCGTCTCCCCTACGATATCGTGGTGGTGGACGAGGCATCCATGGTGGACCTGGCCCTGGCGGTGCGGCTGGTCGGCGCCCTCCAGCCCGGGGCACGGCTGATCTTAGTGGGAGACCGCGACCAGTTGTCCTCGGTGGAGGCGGGCAGCGTGCTGGGAGACATTTGCGGGGATGCCGAGGTCCCGGGTTTTACTGAAGAGCACGTGCGAAGACTGGGGGGCGCGGCGGCTCTGGAGCTGGAACAGCTCCAGCGGCCCCGCCGGCCGGTCGCCGCCTGCGTGGTGCAGCTTAACAGGAGCTTCCGTTTCGGCAGCCAGAGCGGGATCGGGCAGCTCTCCAGGGCGGTGAACTGCGGCGACAGCCGCCGCGCCCTCGCCTTGCTGACCTCCGGGGATTACCCGGACATCTCTTTCTGCGGGGCTGCCCGCCCGGAAGCCTTGGCCCGCTCGGCCGGGACCAGGCTGGTGGAGGGTTTCAGGGAATACCTCGCCGCAGCGGACCACAGCCGGGCCCACGAGCTTTTCGGAAGTTTCAGGGTCTTGTGCCCTCTGCGCAGGGGGCCTTACGGGGTGGAAGCCCTGAACGCCCTGGCCGAGCGCATGCTCGCCGGGGAGGGTCTAATCCGGCCCGGTGAGCGCTGGTATGTTCGCAGGCCGGTACTGATCAACCGGAACGACTACGGGCTGGGTCTGTATAACGGGGACGTGGGGCTGACTCTGCCGGAGGAGGACGGAGAGCTGCGGGTCTCTTTCCCGGGGCCGGACAATACCTTGAGGAAGTTCCTGCCGGGCAGGCTCCCGGAGCATGAGACTGTCTACGCCATGACCGTGCACAAGAGCCAGGGCTCGGAGTTCGATAACGTGCTGCTTGTCCTGCCGGAGAATGATTCCCCGCTGCTTACCCGGGAGCTGATTTATACTGCAGTAACCCGGGCCAGGCAGAGGGTGGAGGTCCTGGGGAGCGAGAGCGTTTTCCTGGCCGCGGTCTCGCGGCGGATTGCGCGCACCTCGGGCTTGCGGGATGCGCTCTGGGGGGACAGCTCCTGAGCGCGGGGAAGGATACAGGGGGCCGGCCACCGAGCCTGTAACAAATGCGAATTCAGGACACCCTCGAATATATTGACTTCCGCGAACATCCGGAAATACGGAGACCGGGCTTTTTCTTGTTATTTTCCGCAGGTTTTCCTAAGTTGTTGACGACACCGGTGATTTTACTTGATGACCTCCCGCGGCAAGCGGCGGGGAGTGCGCTCGCTGGTCAATTCATTTCAATACAGGAGGAGCAGATGGCGGCGGAAAAGAAAAAACTGGGCCGGAGAAATTTTCTTGCCACGGCGGCCGGAGCGGCCCTGGCGATGCCCCTGGCCCGGGCCGGGGGCCTGAAAGCCGGGCCTGCCGGCAAAAAAATCAGGGTCGCCCTGGTGGGCACCGGCACCCGGGGCATCAATCTCTGGGGTAAAGACCTGCTGGAAAGATACGGCGACATCCTGGAGATGGTGGGGCTTTGCGACATCAACCCCGGCCGGCTCGAGTTCGGCAAAAAATACATGGGTGCCGGCTGCCAGACTTTCACCGACTTCGACACCATGGTCCGGCAGACCCGGCCCGACAGGGTGATCGTCACCACCATGGACTGCTTCCACGCCAAGTACATCTGCCGGGCCATGGAGCTGGGATGCGACGTGATCACCGAAAAGCCCCTGGCCACCGATGAGAAAATGTGCCAGGACATCCTCGATACCGAGAGACGCACCGGCCGCAAGGTAACAGTGACTTTCAACTACCGCTACAACCCGGAGGCGGAGGAAATCAAAAAAATCCTGGCCTCGGGCGAGATCGGGCAGCTTACCTCGGTCGATTACAACTATTACCTGGACACGGACCACGGCGCTTCCTACTTCCGCCGCTGGCACGGCTTCAAGCAGTTCTCCGGGTCGCTGCTGGTGCACAAGGCCACCCATCATTTCGACCTGCTGAACTGGTGGATCAACGCCGAGCCGGTAGAGGTCTGCGCCTGCGGCGAGCTGCGCAAGTACGGCTGGAACAGCCCGTTCCGCGGCACCAACTGCAGGACCTGCCAGCACACCGACAAGTGCGAATTCTACTGGGATATCACCAAAGATAAATACTCTATGGACCTTTACGTGGCCCAGGAGAATTATGACGGTTATCTCAGGGATGCCTGCCTGTTCAGAAAAAAAATCAACATCTGGGACACCATGGCGGCCCAGGTCAGCTACCATAACGAGGTGATGCTGAGCTATTCCCTCAACGCTTTCATGCCCTACGAGGGTTACCGGGTGGGGTTCAACGGCACCAGGGGCCGGCTGGATGCCAGGGTCTACCACAACCAGCCCTGGAAGGTCGACCGCCTGGCCGATTTCCGGGTGGCTACGCTTTTCGGTGAGACCAGGACCTTCACTATCAGCGAAAGGGGCGGCAGCGGGCACTGGGGCTCCGATGCCCGCATGCAGGACATGATCTTCCGCGATTCGGTGCCGGACCCCCTGGGACAGGCCGCAGGCAGCAGGCAGGGTGCGATGTCCATACTGATCGGCATCGCGGCTAGGCGCAGCATCGAAAACCGGCGGCCGTTCAAGGTCGAGGAATTGGTCAAAATTTGAGCAATTACTGCCAGGAAGCTAAAGCCGGGGCGGATGAAAAATCCAGCCCGGGTTTTCGGAAGGGGCTGTCTTAAAAATTGGGGACAGCCCCTTTTTAATGGGAAAAAATCCTTTTCCCCTTAAATAAAGACAAATACGTCAAAAAAATATTCTTTTTTTGACAATTAACTTGCAGAAAAGCGCCCGATATGATAAAATAAAATTAATGGTTTATCTTGTGAACCAACCAAACTTTTCCGGTTTACCCGTTTCCTTCAAGATGCCCCGCTATCACTTCATAAACCCGGAGCCGTAAAATGAATGCTCTATCTGCAGGGACCCGTATCTCTATGGCATTATTGTGCCTGGCGTTGCTTGCCGTGTCCTGCTCTGCGCCCAGGCAGGAGCCCCCCCGGCCGGCACCCGCCGCTCCGGTCTGGCAGGTTATCGGGCCCGGCGGCGGCGGCTCCATGTTCATCCCCACTTTCAACCCGGCCGACCCGGACAACATCCTGATCAGGTGCGACATGAGCGGGGCTTATCTCAGCTCGGACGGCGGACAGTCCTGGAAGATGTACAATTTCCCGGGCGGGGCCCAGGCCTTTGCCTTCGACCCCTCCGACCCCCAGGCAATCTATGTCGGCGCGGCCGGCGTGCACGGGTCGGCGGATGGCGGAAAAACCTGGCGGCTGCTCTTTCCCCACCCTGACTCGGTCGTGGAGGTCTGTAATGTCGACGACCACGCTGACACCTACTATCTCTCGCGGGACAATTTTCCCCAAGGGCCGGGCACCTACGTGAGCGCACTCCTGGTCGACCCCGCGGACTCGAAGCACTTCTTCGCCGCAGTCAACTGCTCCAACCAGGAGAACAGGGTCTTCGGCGTGTTCGCTACCAGGGACGGCGGCCGCACCTGGACCCTGGCCGCGGCGCTCGAAAACCCCGTTACCCGCCTTTTCGCCCCTCCCGGCCGCGAGGGCCTGCTGGTTGTCTTCACTGCCGCCTCCTGCTGCACCCTCAATAAAGCGACCCATGAAATCGAAACCGCGGAAAAAAGCCTCCCGCAGCAGGTCGCTCCGCTCGAGTGCGTGGATGGCGGCACTGACCCGGTGAGCGGGAAATTCCGCTTCTGGGCAGTTGCCGCGGGCGACCGGCGCCGGCAGAAGCCGGGCGGCGTTTTTATCTCTGAGGACGCCGCAGCCACCTGGAGCGAGGTAACCTCCGTGCTGGAAAACGAGGCCGGGGAGAAAACCCGGCGGTCTTTCAATTATATTGCTACCGCCGCCAAAGACAGCCGCACGGCTTACCTGGTCTGCCGGGCCTCCATGGAAAAAAACGAGCGCGGCGAGACCGGGCTCTGGTACGGTATTTTCAAGACCGAGGACTCCGGTAAGAGCTGGCGGTGGGTCTACCGGGCCGGGGGAGGCTCCCAGGACTATACGGTTCGGGACGGCTGGATGGCCGACAACCTCCGCGACTCCTGGGTCAGGGAGGCTTTCGGCGGCGAATTCATCTCGGTGATCAACACCGGGGTCTTTCCCGGAGACCCGCAAATCGCCATCTTCACCGACTGGTACCGCTCGATGAAAACCGTCGATGGCGGCGCGACCTGGGAAGCGCTCTACAGCGAAAACCTGCCGGACGGGTCGGTGCGCAGCCGCGGCCTGGATGTCACCACCACCTACGGGGTGCACTTCGACCCCTTCGACAGCAATCACCTGGTGATCAGCTACACCGACATCGCCTACTTCCACTCCTTCAACAGGGGAGAGTCCTGGTACAGGTCTGTCGAGGGTGTCCCGCCGGCCTGGGACAACACCTGCTACTGGGTGCAGTTCGACCCGGAAATCGAGGGCAAGCTCTGGTCGGTCTGGTCAGCCATGCACGATATCCCGAAGCTGAAGATGATCAGGACGCCAGGCTGGCAGGAATGGGCCGTGGGCGGGGTCTGCGTCTCGACCGATGCGGGCAGGACATGGGAGGTGTCCAGCCAGGGCCTGCCGGAAAATTCTCCCACCACCTGTATCGTGATGGACCCGCGCTCGCCTGCCGGCGGCCGCACCCTCTATATCGCGGTGTACGGCAAGGGAGTTTTCAAGTCCACAGATGACGGTAAGTCCTGGGAAGAAAAGAACAACGGCCTGGGCGAAAACCTCAATGCCTGGGAGCTGGTGGTTGCAGGCGACGGCACCCTATACCTGGTGATTACCCATAACACCCGCGTCGAGGACGGCCGCGTGCAGCCCGAGCTGATGAACGGCGAAATCTACCGCTCGACCGATGGTGCCGGAACCTGGGAAAAAGTCGGGCTGCCCGCAGGCACCAGGTTCCCCAATTCCCTGGCTGTCGACCAGCAAGACCCGCAGCGCCTGTACGTGGCCTGCTGGGCCAGCATGAACAAAGGGGATTACATGGCCCGCGGGGGGCCTCAGGGAATCGTTGCCTCGGACGGCGGGGTGCTGGTCTCCGGGGATGGCGGAGCGAGCTGGAAGTCCGTTTTCGACAAAAAAGCCTATGTCTACGCGGTAACCCCGGATAACAGGCACCCCGGAAGGGTATACCTCAATACCTTCCACAACGCAGCCTTTCGCAGCGATGACTACGGCGAGTCCTGGAAAAAAATCCGGGGCTATGACTTCCGCTGGGGCCACCGGGTGGTTATCGATAACAACGACCCCGAAATGGTCTATGTCACCAGTTTCGGCGGCAGCGTGTTCCACGGCCCGCCGGTCGCCGGCGAGTAGGTTTCGTCCGGCTTTATACACTTCAGACCCGAGGATGCAAACCATGAAACCCCCATCTTTTTTTACCGGCGCTGCACTCGTGATACCGGCATTCTGCCTTTTGCTCTGTTGTGCACCCGAAAAGAAACCGGAGTTTGCCCTCGGGCAGGCGTCCGGCCAGGCCCCTGCCTCCGGTGCGGAGTGGCGGGTGCTGGGACCGGGCGGTGGGGGCGGACAGTTCCTGCCCACCATCAACCCGCAGGACTCCAACCACGTCTTCGTCCGCTGCGACATGACCGGAGCCTATGTCACCCTGGACGGGGGGCAGTCCTGGCGTATGTTCAACCTGCGCACCGTGGTCCGGGATTTCGAGTTCGACCCC
>JAFGTO010000494.1 GCA_016934095.1 Candidatus Glassiibacteriota bacterium | reverse complement strand
GTGCCAGCTTTTTCAAAGCGGTTGACTCCCTGCGAATAAAGGTAAAACGGTAAAAACAGACATTAATCAGGAAACTGCGGCCGGCCATGATAAATTAGCCTAGTCGCGGCCGGTTGTGCAAGAGTTTTCGGCCGCTACGAATCTCTTGTCAAGTGAAAGCCTAGCCGTTAGTTTAAGCTTCAGGCCGGCTCGCCCCCGGCCTGTCAGCACCGGAGCACTATCCGGCAAACCCGGCCGGAGAACTCTGTCAAGCACGAGAACCGAAGAGTTGCCCTCGCGAGAAGTTTTTCCATGTCTTTCAGGGAGGTCTGCTTGAAAATACACGAATACCAGGCCAAGAAAATTCTCGGCGACTTCGGAGTACCTGTGCCGGAAGGCGTGGTCTGCTCGACAGTAGAGGAGGTCTCCGCGGCGGCGGCCAGGCTCACCTCCGGCGGGACCCCGGTCGCGGTCAAGGCGCAAATCCACGCCGGGGGCCGCGGCAAAGGCGGCGGGATAAAGCTGGCTAAAGACTCCGGTGAAGCGGCCGAGGCGGCATCCCGGATCCTGGGTTCTGCTCTGGTAACGCCACAGACCGGGCCCTCCGGCCAGCTAGTCGGCAAGGTACTGGTCGAGCGCGGGGCGCAGATAGCCGGGGAGCTTTACGCAGGCCTGCTGCTCGACCGGTCCAGCAGGATGGATGTCTTCATGGTCAGCACCGAGGGCGGGATGGAAATCGAGCAGGTGGCGGCGGAAGCCCCGGAGAAAATCCATAAGGTATACATCGACCCGGTAGTCGGGATCAAGCCCTTCCAGGCCCGTCAACTGGCCTATAAGCTGGACCTCCCCGCCGGAGCCGCCAAAGAGGCCGCAAAGGTTTTTTTCAGCCTCTACCAGGCCTACCATCAGCGGGATGCATCGCTGGCGGAGATCAACCCGCTGGTCATCACCGCGGATGGCCGGGTGGTTGCCCTGGATGCCAAGATGAACTTCGATGACAACGCCCTGTTCCGCCAGCCCGGGGTGGCCGCCATGCGCGACCCTGCCGAGGAGGACCCCCTGGAGCGCGAGGCCAACGAGTTTGGCCTGAACTATATCAAGCTCGAAGGCAACGTGGGCTGCATGGTCAACGGGGCCGGCCTGGCCATGGCTACCATGGACATTATCAAGCAGGCCGGCGGTGAGCCGGCCAACTTCCTGGATGTCGGCGGAGGGGCCAATGTCGAGTCTATCGGCAACGGGTTCCGGATCATCTGCAAGGATCCTAACGTGGGCGCGGTGCTGATCAATATTTTCGGAGGCATCGTGCGCTGCGACCGGGTGGCCCGGGGAGTGGTCGAAGCCCTGGAAAGCCTGGATACCGAGGTGCCGGTAGTGGTCCGCCTCCAGGGGACCAACGCCGAGGAGGGCAAGAAGATCATCGAACAGGCCGAGCTGGGGTTCCAGTGGGCGGATACTTTCAGGGAGGCGGCCGAGAAAGCCGTGGCTGCCGCTTCCGGGGGTAAAGGGGGTGGGCGATGAGCATCCTGGTTTCCAGCCGCACCAAACTGCTAGTCCAGGGCATTACCGGCGGGGAAGGCAGCTTCCACACCCGCCAGATGCTGGAGTACGGTACCCGGGTGGTGGCCGGGGTGACCCCGGGCAAGGGCGGGGAAAAATTCGAGGGAAAGGTCCCGGTCTTCGATACCGTGGCCGATGCAGTCCGGGAGACCGGCGCCGACACCTCGGTAATCTTCGTCCCGGCGCCTTTCGCCGCGGATGCGATCATGGAGGCCGCAGACAGCGGGCTCGGACTGGTGGTCTGTATCACCGAGGGCATCCCCACTCTCGACATGCTGCAGGTAGTCCGCTACCTGGAGAACCGCGAGACCACCCTGGTGGGACCCAACTGTCCGGGGGTCATCACCCCGGGACAGTGCAAGATCGGAATCATGCCCGGCTTCATCCATACCCCGGGCCGCGTGGGCGTGGTCTCGCGCAGCGGCACCCTCACTTACGAGGCTGTCTGGCAGCTCAGCGAGCGCGGGATCGGTCAGAGCACCTGCATGGGTATCGGCGGCGACCCGGTGGTAGGTACCACCCACCTGGATGCGCTGCGCATGTTCAACGAGGACCCGGACACCGGGGCGGTGCTGATGATCGGAGAGATCGGCGGCACCGCCGAGGAGAAAGCCGCGGAGTTTGTCAGGGAAAAGATGGACAAGCCGGTGGTGGCTTTTATCGCCGGCCGGACCGCTCCCCCTGGGCGCAGGATGGGACACGCGGGTGCGATCATCTCGGGCGGGGTGGGCACGGCGCAGAGCAAGATCGAGGCCCTGCGCGACTGCGGGGTCTCAGTAGCCGAAAGCCCGGCCGAGATCGGCCAGGCAGTGGCAGCGGTCCTCTGATAAGGCCAATATCGGATTTTTACGCGGGAGAAAACACTGAAACAGCTTACTCTGGCTATTTTCAAACCGGATTCACTGGCCGCCGGTAACACCGGCAGTATCCTGCACCACCTGGAAAAAGCCGGGTTCGAAATGGTGGCGGCACGGTACCTGAGACTCGACAGCGAGACCGCTGC
>JAFGTO010000008.1 GCA_016934095.1 Candidatus Glassiibacteriota bacterium | reverse complement strand
TCACAGCGCGAGCTGGGATAACAGGTAGTCCCTGTGTTCATCTTCCGCGTCTGGGGCTGCAAGGCTGCACAACAGCGGGCACGGCACGCCGTGCCCCTACGTGTTGGGTGATGGGGCCTCTATACACCCCGTCCGTTACGCGAGCACACCTCTCGAAGAGGGGAATTTTTTAGCCCGGGGCCGCGAGGCTGCCAGGCCACTGGCTGAGACATTGTATTCCGCCGTAGGGGGGCGAGGCATGCCTCGCTCATTTTGGAGTGGCGGGGCCTTTGTGCCTCTGTGCCTGCCCCTCAACTCAGTATGCCCCGAGCTGCTTGGCTTTCTCCACTATGCTGCGGAAGTTCTCCAGGCTGACACTGGCCGGCACCGAGTGGTCCGAGGAGAAAATATAGCCGCCCCCCTCCTTGAGCACCGGCAACACCCTTTCCATCTCCGCCTCGATAGCCGCCAGGTCGTCCCAGAGCACTGCGTTGATCCCCCCGTGCAGGACCAGGTCCTTTCCGTACCGGCGCTTGATCGCCGGCGGGTCCATCCCGGCCTTGACCTCCATCGGGTTCAGCGCGTCCAGGCCGATCTCGATCAGCTCCGGGATGAAGGGGTTGACATTGCCGCAGGAATGCAGGTGGGTCTTCATCCCGCGGGCGTGGGCCCATTCCACGGCCCGCCGGTGCACCGGCTTGAGCAGCTCGCGGTAGGTCTCCACCGAAAAGAACTGGCTGCCCTTGTACCCCATGTCGTCCCACCAGAAAGCGCTGTCGAACTCGTACCCCTGCTCCAGCACCATTTCCAGCAGCGCCAGGTTTACATCCAGGTAATGGTTGAACATCTCCACGCACCACTCGGGGTCTTCCAGCATGGCGATCAGCAGCCGCTCGGTGCCCACGGCCCAGGAGTGGGCCACGTCGAACCCGAACCACAGGTTGGTCTGGAGCCAGTAGCCCTCTTCCCGCCACCTGCGGTAGTTCTTTTTCAGCAGGTCCCAGGGGATGCGCTCCGGGTCGGGCTGCATGAGAGCTTCGGCCTTGGCCCAGGCATCGCGGTCAATGATGGTGAAATCCAGGAAAGCCGGGGTGGACTCGCGGTGCTTCCACTTTTTCAGGGTAACACCCCAGGCGGTGGTAAAAATGGTGTACTCCCCGGTCTCCTCGAGGGTCTTTTCCAGGTAGCGCGGGCTGTTGTCCACCATCACCTCGGCCACCCGGTCCAGGCCGAAAAAGTCCACGAAACCAATCCCTTCCGGCATGCCCTCGGCCTGCCAGCGCTCGATAGTCTCCTGCCAGGGGATATCTATTATCGGCACGCGGTCGGCCTCGCGGTGTGCGAACATCCGGCCGAACCTCTCGCGGCTGGTCATTTCTTTCATACCTGTTCCCTCTTCTCCTGATCAAAAAGGTACTGCCGGCCCGGCCGGCTGCTTCTCACTGCATTTCCCGGATGCGGACCTCGATGTCCCCTTCGCCTTCGAGCAGGTCCACCAGGCGCTGAATCTCCGTGCTGCCGTAGTGGTAGGGGTAGAGGACTTTGGGCCGGAAAACCCTCGACGCCTCGGCCGCCATCTCCGGGGTCATGGTGTAGGGCAGGTTCACCGGCAGGAAAGCGATGTCGATCTCCTGCAGGTCTTGCATCTCCGGGATGTTCTCGGTGTCGCCGGCCACGTAGACCCGCTTGTCGCCGAAAGTGATCACGTAGCCGTTACCGTTGCCCCTGGGATGGAACGGCTCCCCGCTGTCCCGCTTGTGCACGATGTTGTAGGCGGGCACCGCCTCGATGGCCAGGCCCAGCTCGGTCCTGGCCTCGCCGTTGCGCATGACAGTGCCCTGGTTGATTTTATCGAAGGAGTTGGCGTTAAGCAGGATGACCGTGTTCTCCTTGGCTATCAGGCCCAGGGCCTCCGGGTCGAGGTGGTCGCCGTGCTCGTGGGTGATCAGCACCAGGTCCGCCGCGGGCATCCTGGCGTAATCTGCTTCCCTGCCGCAGGGGTCGACATGGATCACCTTGCCGTCGTAGACGAACATCAGGGTGCCGTGCCCGATGAAACTAACCATCAGCGCGCCGTCCGAGGTGGCGATGAAGTCTGTCTGGTAAGTATCCTTGGCTCCGGCGGCCGTGCTGAGCATCAGGCAGGCCGCAGCCAGGATGACCGCGGTCGTTTTCATGGGGAGCTCCTTTTCCGGCCCGTTTTCAAATCGTGATTAGCTAAGTTTTAAAGCGGTGATATTTGTTCCTCTTTGCCGTTCAATCAAGTCCGTTTCCGGGACCCGGGCCTGAGCCTGACAGTTACCGTGGTGCCCTCGGCCTGGCCGGACTCCACTGCGATTTCTCCCCCGTGGGCCTTGACCACCAGGCAGGCGCAGGTGGTACCCAGCCCGCTCCCTTCCCGGTTTTCCCGGCGCGTTTCATCCAGGGTCCTTTTGACAGGTATCTACGCGGGAAACATGCCGCCTCTCAATCCAGCCTGCACGACTGAGAAAATCATAGCATAATAAACCCGAATAAGCAAATGTCCCGGCCGCTTTTTCTGTCAGTCAGGCCCGCTACTTATGTACTGTGCCTCGATAAGGCCACAGGCCGCCTGGCCGTCCTGCGGTGCCAAAAGGGACGGAGCGCCGGCAGAGAAAAACATTTTCCTGCCCTGCTGTTGAGTATTAACTTGGACCATAACCAAAACCGGGTCTTTTCAAGGGAGAGTCATCATGACAGAATCCATCGCCTCGATCGCCAAGCTGATCGACCATTCGCTGCTGCACCCCACCTTTACCGATGAACAGCTCAGACAGGGCTGCAGGCTCGCTGCAAAAAACCGGGTGGCCTCGGTTTCGATCAAACCCTACGCCGTGGCTATGGCCCGGGAGATTCTCGAGGGCTCCGGGGTGGCGGTAGGAGCGGTGGTCGGTTTCCCGCACGGGAACAGCCGTATCGAGATCAAGGTCAGGGAAGCGGAGCTCGCCTGTGCCGAGGGTGCGACCGAGCTGGATGCGGTCTTGAATGTCGGCAAGGTGCTGAGCAAGGACTGGGGTTACCTGTCCGAGGAAATCGGCGCCCTGAACCAGGCAGCCGTGGGCAGGGGCGCCCTGCTCAAAGTGATTTTCGAAAACGACTACCTCGGGGAGGACCCGGACAAGATCAAGCTGTGCGAGCTGTGTAACCTGCACTCTGTGGCCTTTGTCAAGACTTCCACCGGTTACGGTTTTGTCAAGAGGGAGGACGGTGCCTATATTTACCGGGGTGCCACCGACCACGACCTGAGACTGATGCGCCGGACTTGCCTGCCGCACATCCAGGTCAAGGCCGCCGGCGGGATCCGCACCCTGGATGACGTGCTGCGGGTCCTGGAGCTCGGAGCCACCAGGGTGGGCGCCACCGCCACCGAAGCCATACTGGCAGAGGCGAAAAGCCGGGGTTTCAAGTAGGCGGCCGCGCCCGGCACGGTGCAATGCAAAAGATTTTTCACTTGAGGTCCATACGCTGTTTCACTTTTCAAAGGAGCTGTTCCAATGGTAAAAGCCTTAAAGTTCTGCCTGACTGCAGCCCTGTTTTTCGCCGCCGCGAGCTCTATCGCGGCCGCTGATTTCACCACCGGCCTGAGGAGCCTGGGATACAGCCTGATCCCGGCACCGCGGCAGGTCGAGCTGGCCGGCCGGGAGGTAAGGCTGGGCCCGGGCTGGTCGCTCGAGTGCGAGCTCGGGCCCGGGCATATCGCCTGCCGGAGTCTGGTGCTGGGCCTGCGCGAGCTGCACGGCCTGGAGCCGGCCGGCACGGGTGGCCCTGCCATAGTCCTGCGGGTGGCCCCCGGCACGGTGAAAGGCACTCCCGACCCCCTGCTCAATAGTCAGGGCTACCGGCTGAGTATCGGCCCCGGGAGGATCGAGGTGGTCGGGGAAGCCGAACCGGGACTGTTTTACGGGGTGCAGAGCCTGCTGCAGCTCATCCGCAAAGACGGCTCCGGGGGCTGGCTCCTGCCGGAGGGAGTAATCCGCGACTGGCCGGCCCTGCAGCTCCGTTTCATGCACTGGGACACCAAGCACCACCAGAGCCGCCCCGAGACCCTCAAGCGCTACCTGGACCAGGCGGCCCTGTTCAAGATCAACGCCGTGGGCTTCGAGATCGAGGACAGGTACGAGTACCCCCGGCACCCGGTGATCGGCATCCCGGGCGCCTACACCAGGGCCGAGATGCAGGAGCTCACCGCCTACGCCCTCGAGCGCTTCATCCAGCTCGTCCCCCAGGTGCAGGCCCCGGCGCACATGGCCTACGTGCTCAAGCACCCTGAGTTCGCCGGCTTTCGCGCGGATGGGAGCAACTACCAGGCCTGCATGTGCGATGAAGAGGCGATCCGGCTGATCCAGGACATGTACCAGGACATGATCGATGCCACGCCCGGGGTGGAATATTTCCACTGCTCCACGGATGAGGTCTACTACGCCGGTATCTGCAAGAAGTGCAGGAAGCCTTACGATGCAGAGAACCGCAGCCGGCTCTGGGTCGATTACGTCAACCGCATGCACGCCTGGCTGGCCGAGCGAGGCCGCCGCATGCTCTGCTGGGTCGAGTACCCCCTGCTCACCGAACATATCAAGCTGCTGCCCGCCGGCCTGATAGATGCGATCACCGTATCCGGCAGGAGCGATGAGTGGATCCGCAGTGAAAAAGAGGCGGGTATCTTCTCTTTGATCTACAGCTCGCAGCAGGGGGCCGAGCTGCTGTTCCCCAACTACTTCCCCACGGTCTACCACGGCAGGCGCAGCGAGGGTTATCTGGCTATGCCAGCACGAAGCGTGTCCGGCCTGCTGGCCCGCAAGGCAAATGCCCTGGGAACCTACTGCGCCGCCTGGGATGACGCGGGCCTGCACGATGAGACTTTCTGGCTGGGTTGGGCCACGGTGGCCCAGTACGGCTGGAGCCCGGAGACCCCGGCGGTCGAACAGAGCGTGGCCGACTTCATGGATGTGTTCTACGGCCCCGGCAACCGGGACATGGTGGAGATCTACCGCGGGCTGATGGAGGGGGCGCGCTTTTTCGAGTCGAGCTGGGACCAGGTGCCCTCCACCGATACCAAGCCCGCCTACGGCAATCCCTGGGCCAAGGACCGCGGCACCACCCGGATCGACCTGACCCTCGAGCCCCCGGCGCTGCCTTTCGCCTGGGACTGCGTCATGGTGGTCGAGCCCACTTTCAGCCGGCGCTACGGCAAGGTCCTGGAAGAGGCTCTCCGGATGGATGCCGAAATCGAGAAGGTCATTTACGCCCTGCAGGGAAAGCTCGACCGCGCAGTGCGGAACCGCTACAACCTGGAAGTGCTGCTGTCAATCGCTTATTTCGAGAAGCATTTCACCGAAATGCTGCTGGCCCTGCAGCAGACCGAGCAGGTCCTGCTCGCCGCAGAGGAAGCCGGCCGGGAAGACTACCCGGAGCGGGCGGCCCGGATGGGTGCGGTCAATTACCTGGCCCGGGCGCACGGCATGGTGGAGGGCATCCTGCAGGAGCGCGCCGGGATGTGGAAGAGAGTGAAAACCGTCTGGGAGAAGGGCCGCTACCCCAAGAACAGGAGCGTGGGCGGAAAAGATTATCTGCACGTGCTCGACGACCTGAAAGACCATTTCGCAGACCGCAAGCCCGGACTGGAATACATGATCGCTCCCCTGGAGCGGATCGGCCTGGAAGACTGGAACAGGCGCCTGGCCGGGTTCATCCGCAGCTACGCCGCCAGCCACCAGGTGCCGGTCCCTGACCTGGGCGGCTGAGGCCCTGACGGCTGTCGGCTCATTCCTGCCCCTGGAGCAGTGATTCCCGCTCCAGGGCGGAAGTGGTGTCGCCCGGAGCCGCCGTGGAGTAGGTCACGTAACCGCCGCTGAGGTTGCGCACCCGGCCGAACCCTTGCTGCGCCAGGATACGGCAGGCGATGTAGGCCCTTACCCCGACACGGCAGTAAGCCACGGTCTCGCGGTCTGGGTCGAGCTCAGCCAGGCGGGCGCGCAACTCATCCACCGGGATGTTAAGCGCCCCGGGGATATGGCCCAGGGCGAACTCCGGGCGGCTGCGCACGTCCAGCAGCAGCCTGCCGTTGTCCCGGAAACCGTTGAGCTCATTCCAGTGTGCGACCGCCACATCGCCGTTGAGGATGTTCGAGGCCACGTAGCCGGCCATGTTCACCGGGTCTTTGCCCGAGCCGAAAGGCGGGGCATAGGCCAGGTCCAGCTCGGTCAGCTCGTGCACGGTCATCTTGTTGGCCAGGGCCGTGGCCAGCACATCGATCCTCTTATCCACCCCGTCGCGGCCCACCGCCTGGGCACCGTAAAGAGTGTCATCCACCGGGGAAAAGGTGAGCTTGATCGAAATCTGCCCGGCCCCCGGGTAGTAGGAGGCGTGCGAGGCGCTGTGGGTCCAGGAGCTGAGGTATTCGAGGCTCTCTGCCTTGAGCTGTTTCTCCGAGGCCCCGGTCCGGGCCAGCACCAGGTCGAAAACCCTCACGATCGAGGTTCCCAGACTGCCCCTGAAGCTGACTCCGCGCCCACCCAGGGCGTTGTCCGCCGCAATGCGGCCCTGCTTGTTGGCAGGCCCGGCCAGCGGGATCAGCTCTTTCCGGCCGGTAACCAGGTTCCTCACCTCCACCGCATCGCCCACTGCATAGATGTCCGGGTCCGAGGTCCGAAGGTGATCATCCACCTCGATCCCGCCGCCTGCTCCCAGGGCCAGTCCCGCCCCGGCGGCCAGCCTGGTTTCCGGCCTCACTCCCACCGAGAGGATTACCAGGCCGGCACAGATGGCTTCCGATCCGGAAAGCCTCACCAGCAAGCCGCCGCTGTCCCGCTCGACAGCCTCCACCCTGGTGGAGAGGTGCAGCTTTACTCCTTTGTCCCTGAGCTCGCGGTGCAGGAAAGCGGCGATGTCCTCATCCACCGCGGGCATGACCTGGGAGGCCATTTCCACCAGGTGCACCCGGATGCCCCGGCGGTGAAGGTTCTCGGCCATCTCCAGCCCGATGAACCCGCCGCCGGCCACCACGGCCGTGGCCGGCTTCTCCCGCTCGACCAGAGCGCGGATGCGCTCGGCATCCGGGATGGTCCTCAGGGTGTAGACTCCTTCCAGCCCGGCCCCGGGGATGTCCGGCACGAACGGAGCTGCGCCCGGCGACAGTATCAGCCTGTCGTAGGACTCCAGGTAGGTCCTGCCGGCTATCAGGTCGCGCACCTCGACCTGGTGCCTGTCCGGGAAGATGCGGGTCGCCTCGCTGTTGCAGCGCACGTCCAGGTTGAACCGCCTGCCGAGCTTCCGGGGGGTCTGGACCAGCAACGAGTCCCTGTCGTCTATCTCCCCGCCGATATAATAGGGCAGCCCGCAGTTGGCAAAGGAGACATGCTCGCCCCTTTCGATCAGGACTATCTCAGCCTTTTCATCTATCCTTCTGGCCCTGGCCGCGGCCGAGGCACCACCGGCCACGCCGCCGATTATGACAAGTTTCATTTCCTGTACCTTTTCCGTGTTGAAAATTCCGGATTACCCCGGCTGCCGCAGCAGTCGAAGACTCTCCAATACATGCCTTACTGCCGTTAGTTATGATCTCAATACACCGCAACCGCCGCCGGCGTTCGTTATTTCTTCCGCGGGATTAGTGCTGTTGTAAAGTTTTTTCAATTTGAATTATAGTGGCTGTCAAAATAATTTCTGTTTGTAGTGGGGCTGCGAACTTCAAGCTCAACAGATTGTTCAAGCCATGTTTTTTCGTTCTTTTGCAAACAAAAGAACCAAAATTTTTTACGGGCCGCAACTCCCCGGCCTAAAAGGAAATCACCGGATTTAGAGTCTACGAAGCTTTATAACGCTCCTTTTTCGCTTGCCTGCTTTCGCCTGCAAACCCGCCGCTTGATCACTATGGGTTTTATACTAAAAGTTAATTTTCTCAGGGAAAACAACCGGCGCTTGCACTATAAGCCAAACCTGCGGTTTGGGCAGGCTGCAAGAAGGCATGGCCCGCATTCCTCATTCCATCCAGGCTTAAATGGGATTCATTTTAGCGGAGCGCTTGTCTCTCGACTCCGTAGCGGCCCTGTTTCTGCCCCGCAGCCGCCCCTCTAGACAACCTCCTGTTGCGAGGCCTGCCCTGTATACCTGCATAAAATCAAAATATGAGATTTTAAGAAACACCATCATTCAAAACGCAAAACTTTTAAAATCGCTCTAGAATAGGGCTTAAAGTCGCACGGAACTGACCTTGACAGATATATTCCCTGAGACTCGTTTTTGGACACTTTTAAAGATAAGCAAGGAGGCGATACTGCAGCGGACATTTGTCATGCGGCGCGATGGAAGGCGCTTCCGGGCAGGAACGGCGGCGATCCTGCCTCTCTTAGTCCCTGGTCCAGGCCCCGCATTTGACTATCAGCTCCCGGGCCTCCTTCTCGGAGGCGCATTCGGTGCCGATGAGCAGCCCGCGGGAGGAAATCCCCTCGAGCACTCCCTCCACGTCCTGTTTCTCCATGCCCTGCAGCACCAGGAGCTTGCCTCTTTGCTGGATCCTCCGGTACATGGGGAACCATTCAGGCGAGCCTACCGGGGAGTTGCCGGCCCCGGGGATCCACTGGATCCCATCCAGCTCCGGGATGTCGAGCAGGAGCTCCAGGTGGGGGATCTGCCCCGGGCCGTCCATGTGGTAGATCGTATGGTCCAGCCTGCGGCACTGCTCCTGCAGGTAGGGCAGGACAAACTCCTCGAACATGCGGGGGCTGATCATCGCCGAGAAATCGCATTGGACATCGCCGCCGCGGCCGGGGAACCAGATACTCATCCAGTTCGAGCTGCCCTCCATGCCGGACTGGAGGATGCTGGTGAGCTCATCATAGCAGAAGAGCCAGAGCCGGTTGACCAGGCTGCAGGCCTGCTTGAACTCGTCCGGGTGGTCGATCAGGTCGAAGAGCAGCCTCTGGGTACCCAGCAGGTGGCAGAGGACATCGTGCACCGAGTTGAGGTCGGTTATCCCGGCAAAAAACCTGTTGTCCGCCCACTGCACGGCCAGCTCTGTCAGCTCCCTGGTCTTTTTCCACCAGTAGTCTTCCGGGTCCAGCTCCAGGGCCAGGACCTCCTCCCAGGAGAGCTCGCCGGCAGGGGGGGAGAACCAGATGGTGTTGTCATCGGCCCTGGGGGTGCAGCCCAGGTAGGCCGCCAGGATGCCCGGGCCCAGGTTGACCCAGAGGTTGGGGAAGCTCTCTGCGCCGAAATAAGTGTTCCGGCAGTATTCCTCGAACTCCTGGCGGGCCATCTCCGGCCGGTCGCGGTGCCTGAAAGAGTTCAGCCAGTCCCAGGCGTGCCTGCCCGGGGAGCCTTTGCGCGGGGCGGTGGCCTGCAGCACCGCCCGGTCGAGGAGCTCGCCGGCCCACCAGGCGCCCATCCTTTCCCTGGCCTGGTCCCAGTCATCCTTGTAGAGCATGGGGTTCTCTTTCCGGTGCGCCTTGCCGCCGGACAGTGTCCGGGTTAAAAGTTGTGGTTGTAAACTAATAAAATAACATCCTTGCCCGATTTGTCAAATTAATTGAAAAACCTGCTCCAGTCCCTTAAAAATCAATTTATCTTAAATTAATCTTGACAATATTTACTTATATCTTTATCTTATTAAAGATTCCAAAACTTTTTTAAAAGGAGCGTAAACTATTAATAAGACCTTGCCTTCAGTCTGCCCGGGGTGCGAGGGCCCTCTCAGGGTGAAAAGGCTCGAGTGCCCCGGTTGCGGCACTGCCGTGGAGGGTGACTTCGAGCTGCCGCTGCTGGCCCGGCTCTCGCCGGACGACCGGCAGTTTATCCTGAGCCTGCTGCAGGCCAGCGGCAGCCTGAAAGAGCTGTCCGCGCTCTACGGGATCTCCTACCCCACTGTGCGCAACCGTCTCGATTCACTGATAGCCAGGGTGGAGCAAATTAAAAATAAAACCTTTCCCAATCCGGAGGAGCGGCATGGATGAGCTGGCGACACCTGAGAAACTCTCGGAGAAAAAACTGCGGCTGTGGCTGTTCAACCCCTTTCACTACGTTGCCGGGGGCAAGGCCCTGGCGATCGGGGCCGGGTGTATCATAGCCTCGGGCCTGGTCGCAGCTCTGAGCAATTCCAGGCTGGACGGCGTGATCGATTTCCACTCGGGGCCCCCGGTCCAGAACCCGGCCTGGCTGCCGGTCTCTGACGGGTTTCTTGCCTGGGTGCTCATGGGGGTCCTCCTGCTGATCGGGGGCAAGGTGATCTCCCGGAGCCGGGTGCGCGTCCTGGATGTTTTCGGCACCCAGGCCCTGGCGCGCTTCCCGCACCTTATAACCGCACTGTTTGCCCTGATCCCCGGCGCCCGGCGCTACAGCCAGAACCTCCAGGTAAAGCTGCTGGCCTCCGGCGCGCCGTTGCAGGCATACCCCATGGATGGGTTCCTCTTCATCCTGACCATGATCGTGGCCGTGCTGATGACAGTCTGGATGGTAGTGCTGATGTACCGGGCTTTCGCGGTATCCTGCAACGTATCGGGAGGCAAGGCTGTCGGCGTGTTTATCGCGGCGCTGATCCTGGGAGAGGTCATCTCCAAGGTCGCGCTGATTTATCTTTTCTGATAGATAACGGCCTGTTGGCTGACCTTTTCCCCGGACGCAAAAAACCGCTGTCTGCCGGTAAACAGCAGGGGCGGCCCGCCGGGCCGCCCCTGTGCTTAAGAGACCTGCAAAATTTATTTTACTCTCCTAACCCTAACCCCACCTGCCCCGCCCTTCCGCCTCATACTAATTTGACGACAACCGTATAGTATTATGCTTTTCACCGGAATATATATCTTGATTCGGTGTATGCTAGTCCGCCACCGGTAACAGAGTACTCGGTAAGACAAGACAAAAAGTTTTGGAAAGTGGGAGGGGGTCTGGGGGAGGGCGGAGAACCTTTTCCAAAAGGGTTCCGCCCTCCCCCGGAAAAATCCTGTAATCTGCATACCATTGTTGTCAATTCGGTATCAGGCCACCCGGAAAGTCTTTTTCACGTACCCGAGGTTGAACCTGGTGTCCGAGACAAGCTCGCTGGGGGCGCTGGTCTCGAGCACGTACCAGCCCTTGTAGCCGACCTTGTACAGCAGCTCGGCCACCTCTGTCCAGGAGAAGCCTCTCACGCAGTCGTCAGCCATCAGCTGGTCGCCGTTCTTGACGTGCACCTGGTGGATGTAGTCCTTGAGCAGCGGGATGTCCTTGATCGGGTCGTGGCCGTAATACTTGCAGTTGAAAGGGTCGAAGTAGACCTGGATCGCCGGCGAGCCCACCGCATCGATGATCCGCAGGTGGTCTTCCCCTGAGAGCGAGGACTCGATGGCGATCACCACGCCGTGCTTTTCCGCCCGGGGCGCCAGCTCCTTGAAAGAGTTGATAATCCTCTTGGCCTGGGCCTCATCCGTCATGTCCGGGGCCCTGTCGCGGAAAAACGGCAGCAGGATGTCATTGGTGCCCAGGTTGCGGGCCACCTCGACCGCATCCGCCACCCGCATCACCCCCATCGGCTCCTGCTTGAAAGGCGACCCCGGCCCCAGGTCGCCGATGGCCAGCGAGCAGATCTGCACTCCGTAGTCGAGAGCGGTCTTGCGGTACTCCGCCTGAAGTTTCGGGCACCTCAGGTGCAGGCTCCCGTCCTCGGGGTAAAGGATGCTCACCTGCACCCCGTCCAGGCCGATCATGGCGGCCAGCTTGAGCTTTTCTGTCAGGCCGCGCTGGCCCAGGTTCCAGTCGGTCATGCCGATACGCATGGGCTGCTGCTCGAGGTCCGGCCCGGCCTGCTGGGCCTGCGCCCCGGAAACCCGGACTGCGGCACCGGCCGCGGCCGCCGCCGAGGCGGTCAGGAAATCTCTCCTGGTGATCTTCATCTGCTCTCCTCCGGTTAAAGGTATTCTGTGCTCCGGCCATGAAGCCTGTATTAAGTATAATCCGGTTTTCAGTCGCGGACCGGGCGCACCGGGGCGCCCTCGGTAAGCAGCTCGTCCCAGGTCGCTACCCGACGCTCGTAGATCGCCTTTCTCCCGAGCATGGCGGTGAGTGCGGCGGTGCGGCCTGTCTCGGCATCGACCACAGGCTGGGTGCGCTGCCTGATACTCTGGAAAAAGCCTTTGACTGCTTCGTAAGTGGTATTGACTTCCTCGGCGGTTATCTCCTCGGGCGGCCGGGTGCTTTCCCCGCGCCAGAAAATCCTGCTCGGCCCGGAGAGGGGGGCGTCGACCGAGGCTTTCTCCGCATAGGCGTTGATTATCCGCCCCCCTATCTCGTACGGGGCGTACTTGGTCATGGAAAAAACCGCGTGGCGGCCCCCCGGGTACTCCAGGGTCAGCCCGTAGTGGTCGCTGACATTACAGCCCTCCGGCTCGAAAATCAGGTTCTGGCCGCCCAGGCCGGCAATCCTCACCGGGTGGTCGTTCATCAGCCAGTTGATGACATCCAGCTCGTGCACTGACTGCTCGAGTATCTGGTCCCCGGATTCCTCGATTGACCAGAGCCATTTCATCTCTCCCCGTGAACCCGGCCCCTCCCAGTCGGCATACCTCTGGCAGCGGATGAACCCGATCCGGCCGAACTCTCCGCCGTGCAGCCTGCTCATCAGCTTATGGTACTGCGGCAGGAAGCGAAGCTGCTGGCCAACCTGCAGGATCCCCGCGGCGGTCCGGGAGCGCTCGAGCACCGCATCCAGGTCGTGCACGGTGATACACATCGGCTTCTCGGCATAGCAGTGTTTCCCGGCATCCAGCACATCGATTATCATCGGCTTGTGAAGATACGGCGGAGTGGCCACAAATACGGCATCCAGCCCCGGGTGCTCGAGGAGCCTCTTGTAGTAAGTATAGGTCTTGGGCTTGTGCTCCCCGGCCGCAGCGAGCGCCGTTTCCAGGGCTTTCTGGTCGATATCGCAGAGCGCGGCGACTTTCACTCCCGGGGCGTTGATCGCGTTCTCCATCAGGTACCTGCCCCGGCCGCCGGTACCGATGACACCGCAGGTGATCACCTCCGGCCCGCTCCCGGCGAACAGGCTGCCGGCCAGGCCTAAAACAGCCGGGGCGCTTGCTGCAGCCACCCCGCGCTGAATGAAATTGCGGCGGCTTACTGCGGACTTTTTCCCCATCTTTTTACCTCCGTTCGGTTAACTGGCCTGAACGGGCCTGACTTCCGGCCCCCTCCCGGCGCTGCGGACTCAGATCAACCCGGGCATTTTCCCCTGTTTCGCCGGGACTGTCCTCTGCCGGCTCAAGGCTTATCTTCGAGGTACTCCCTTTGCAGGTAACCCAGGTTGTGCCTGGCAATCTCGTTGTCCGGGTCGAGCTTAAGGGCGGTCCGGTATTCCTGGATGGCCCTGTCGATGACTCCGGTGAAGGCGAAACTGCTCCCGAGGTTCAAATGTGCCGACACGGAATCCGGGCAGAGCTCGACCGCTTTCTGCAGGGGGCCCACAGCCTCCCGGTAATCGCCGGTCTTGATCAGCATGGTTCCCAGGTTGAACCAGCCCCCGTATAGATCGGGCTTCAGTCTGACTGCCCCGGCATACTGGTCCGCTGCCTCCCGGAATCTTTCGGCGTCCCTGTAAAAACTGCCCAGCCTGATTTTGACCTCGAGTTCTTCCGGGAACATCACGGCGGCTTTTTCCATGACCGCTATCGCCTGGTCGAGCTGTTCTTCGCGCTGGTACATCGCCGCCAGGTTAAGGTAGAGCCGGGATGTCCCGGGCGTGGCCTCGATTGCTTTCCGGTAATGGGCTGCGGCAATGTCGTAACGCTCTTTTCCGCGGTAATAGTTGGTAACATCCTCGTGGCCGAAAGCCCTCGCATGAGCAGAGCGCGCCGTGCCTGCGGCCAGCAGGTGTTCGTACCGCTCGAGCGAGCGGCCTTCATCCGCCTGGACCAGCACCCAGGGCACCAGGTGCAGCAGGGACGTGCCGATGATTACCGTGCCGGCATAGCCGAGCAAGCCTTTCTGATTGCCCGAGACCTTGACCAGCATGGTTATGCCGAGCAGGGTCGGGGCGATCAGGCTGAAAGCGAAGACATCCCAGTCCCTGGGAAATCCGAGCTCCGGGTTGAACATCACCAGTGCCCCCAGGGGGAAAAGCGAGGCCAGGACTAAAAAACCCTCCCTAGGGCCGAGCCTGTCTTTGTACACTACCGGAAGAAGCCACAGGGGGATGCAGAAAGGCGAGATCAGCAGCGCCAGGTTAAGCAGGTCGGACAGGTGCGGCAGGCTGAAAAGACCATAGCTGAAATAGACGGAACCTGCCTGCACGAAAGGGAAAAAAGGCAGCGTGCCCCCTTCGCTGGAGCCGAGAAAAAGCGCCGGAGTCATCCCGATAGAAAGCAGAAAGATCGTTACCACCAGGAGCGGTCCCGCCAGGACCAGCACCAGGGAGCCCGGTTTCGAGCTTTTCCCCGGGTTTTTCCACCAGTGCCGGTAAAGCCAGGCCAGTGAAGGAGCCAGGCTGGCCGCAGTCAGGTGCATCAGCAGGCACAGCAGGAAAGCCACTGCGGGCCAGAACACGCTGCCGTTGCTTTCCAGCTGGCGGATTCCCAGAAAGATGTAGAGTATTACCGCGGCAATCACCAGCGGGTAGGTTTCGACATAGCCGAGAAACAACTGGGTTGTCCCCAGGGTGAGCAGGCCGAGGAAAATCAGCGGGCCGGCGCCGCTCCTCCTGCCCATCAGGCGGGCCAGCAGAAAAAGCAGGTAGACCGAGACTACACCGCCGGCTATGCTGATAAACCGGAAAGCTCCCTCGGTCGAGATCCCGGCCAGGCGGCCGCCGAAGTCCCGGGCCAGCCAGGTCAGGTAAAGGGCCAGCGGCTCGTTAAGGTGGAACCTGATACCACCTTCCACGTTGCGGATCCACCAGTAACCATCGCCGAGCAGGTAGACCCGGCAGCGCAGGCTCCAGAACAGGACCCCGGCTGCGGCCGCGCCGGCTGCGGCCGCCAGGTAAAATTTACGCCCCCGGAACAAGCCGGAAATTTTTCCGGCCGGTACCAGGACCACCCTGGAGACAAGTCCCGAGGATACCGGGACCACCAGCACCAGGACGGCTGCGGCCAGGATAAAAGGCCAGGGATGCGGGAACCAGGACCAGGAATCCACTCCCCATAACAGGCCGGAACCTGTGAGGGCGGCTGACAGGTGTAAAACCGCCAGAACGATCCCCCAGAAAGCTATGGTCATTTTCAGGATTTGGGGGGTAAAGCGCATCGGCCTGTTCATCGGGGGTGCGGAGTGTAATGATCCTTTAATAATCCTGCGGAAATATAACCCACCGCCCAGGGACAATCAAAGGATATCTTAGCCTGCCGGTGGCCGCTCCCCTGAGGGCCGGCAAACCGGCGACAGCAAAAACCCGGCGGCAGGTCGAAAAGAATAGACGGCAGCAACCGCCGGGCCGCACAGACAGGGTGTCTGCACCTCATCGCAGTCCGCCTGAAACTGATAGACCGGAGCAGGCGAAATTTCCCGGCCGGTTTCCGTTTTTTTTGAATTTCGGGATTTTTTTTGCGGAATGTTGACAATACTATTGGCTATTCTGGAGAATTATGTTAGATTTAATCAAAAGTGTTTAACCTCCCCGGAGATAACTTTAATTTTAGTTCCGGCAGACCTCGGGCATCCGGTTCATCTCAGTAGCCGGGCTTCCCCCCGAGAGCGGTTGTCGCGCAATCATTATTAAATCAACTTTAAACAAGGACATCTTAATCATGCGAGACTTACTGACCCCCCGTGAGCTTGCCGAGCTGTGCGGAGTTTCACCGGATACGGTTCGTTCCTGGTGCTTTCGCAAACAGATTAACTTCGCCACCACGCCTGGAGGACACAAGCGGTTTCGGAGACAGGATGTGCTCGAGTTCCTCAAGGCACGGGGTTTTCCCCTGCCTCAGACAGGCAAGCTCTCACCTATCAGGGTCCTGGTGGTTGATGACGACGATGCTTTTCGCAACAGCCTGGTCGGCGCCCTGCAAAAGGAAGTCGCTTTCAATGTCAAGGAAGCGTCGGATGGCTACGAAGCCGGGCGGATGATCGGTGAATTCCAGCCTGACGTGCTGATCCTCGACCTGGTGATGCCTGGAATCGACGGTTTCAAGGTATGCCGCAACATCAGGGCAAGCGAGAAATCTGATCAGATAAAAATAATCGTGGTGACAGGTTTTCCGGATGAAGACATGTTCCAGGGAGCACGGGAAGCCGGTGCGGATGAATGCCTCGCCAAGCCGGTGGAAATCGAAAGCCTGATAGAATTGATCCGCGGAGAATACCAGGGTGCCGGTAAACGTAAAGCCCGCGGACGTAAAATCGGGAGAAAGAAAACTTCCTGAGCTCCGGCTTATGCCGGCCGACTCGTTCTCCAGCGGCCGGCAACCCGGAAAACGCCCAGTGTGCAATTCTACGCGACGGTTTGGGGCTGCTATACATCCTGCTTACCTTCCGCCGGTTTTCTACCACGTAGAAAACCGGCGGTCTATCCATTGCCTGATGGACAGAGCCCCTGAATCCTGCCATGTATACCGCAGCAGCCAAATCTGGAGTTGTCTTTCATATTCCGTTTTCCCCTACGATATTCTCTTATCCGTTGAAACCGTATTACGGCCCGGGATCAGGCAACTGTAGTGTTTTCCCGGCTCAACTTTTAGATTGTACTAGGACTTATCTTTCCTTTTCCTTATGTACCGCCTTGGCCGTAGAGGGTCAGGGACCCGGGGTAAATCGGGGCGGCCGCAATCGCAGCTTTTTTCTAGATCTAGAGGGGCGTTGAAAAAAAGACCTAAACGCCCCCTGATGAAATTTATTGCTTCATAGGCTGTCAAGGGCAAGGCAAGCCGTTTCCGTTGTAACTGTAAGATTAAATATGTTATGCGATTAATGCTCTCTTGCCTCATGTCGTTGTCCCAGGAGTGGAAACGGCCCTTGACAGCCTTTATACCCGAAATTCTTAATATTTCAACACGCTACTAGGCCAAGTTACCTTCATCCGAGGTATCCAAACCTCTGACGGTCCTCTTCGCAGGTAATTGCACCTGT
>JAFGTO010000493.1 GCA_016934095.1 Candidatus Glassiibacteriota bacterium | reverse complement strand
CGCCGCAGTCAACGTAGTCTTCCCGTGGTCCACATGCCCGATCGTGCCTACGTTCACGTGCGGCTTGGTCCGCTCAAACTTCTTCTTAGCCATTGGATGAACTCCTGAATAATTGAGTAAAAACTAATGTTGTCAGATTCTGGTAAATCCTTAAGCTGAGCCTTTGAGTCCGGCCAATATTTCCTCGGAGCGATCCTTTTTAACCTGGGCGTAATGTGAAAACTGCATGGAAAAGACGGCTCTTCCCTGGGTAAGGGACCTCAGCGCTGTGGCATACCCGAACATCCTGGATAAAGGCACCGAGGCGCCGATCAACTGCAAGTCTTTTTTCTGATGGATGCCGCCGATCTTAGCCTGCCTGGCCGCCAGATCGTTCATGACATCGCCTAGGTATTCAACCGGAACCGTAATTTCGACATCGAAGATCGGTTCTAGCAGCAGCACGCCGGCATTTCTGACCGCATCCTTGACCGACATCGAGCCGGCTATCTTGAAAGCCAGGTCGCTGGAGTCCACTTCGTGGTAGGAGCCGTCAATCAGGGTGGCTTTCAGGTCTACCAGGGGGTAGCCTCCTTCACCTCCGGCGGTGATGGCGTCGCGGATCCCGTGCTCGACCGGTGAGATAAATTCCCTGGGGATTTTCCCGCCGATCACCTTGTTCTCGAAGATAAAACCCTTGCCCCTTTCCAGCAGGTCGAAACGGACCTTGATATGGGCGTACTGCCCGTGGCCCCCGCTCTGGCGGACGAACTTGGTCTCCACGGTAACAGGCCCGGCCAGGGCCTCGCGGTAGGCCACCTGGGGAGCGCCCACGTTGGCCTCGACCTTGAACTCCCTGAGCATCCGGTCGACCAGGACTTCCAAGTGGAGCTCACCCATGCCGGAAATCAATGTCTGGCCGGTCTCCGGATCGACCCGCACCTGGAAGGTAGGGTCCTCGTCGGAGAGCTTGACCAGGGCATTCGACAGCTTGTCCTGGTCGGCTTTGGTCCTGGTCTCGATGGCCACCGAGATAACCGGTTCAGGGAAAACCATTTTTTCCAGTACGATGGGGTGTTCTTTTTCGCAGAGGGTATCGCCGGTGCGCGTGCTTTTCAGCCCAACCACCGCTGCGATATCACCGCAGTGGAGGTGGTTGCGCTCCTCCCTCTTGTTGGCGTGCATCTGCAGGATACGGCTGATCCTTTCCTTCTGTCCGCTGGAGCTGTTGTAGACATAGGAGCCCGCCTTGATCACGCCGGAATAAGCCCGGACAAAAGTCAGGCGGCCTACATAAGAATCGGTCATGATCTTGAAAGCCAGCCCGCTGAACGGCTCGTCATCCGAGGCCAGGCGCTCTACCAGCTCGTCCTCTTCCGAGTCAGGCAGGTGTCCAAGCACCGGGGGCACATCCAGGGGGGAAGGCAGGTAACTGACCACTGCATCCAGCAGCCGCTGGACACCTTTATTCTTGAAAGCGCTGCCGCAGAGCACGGGCACGATCTGTACTTTCAGGGTCCCCTTGCGGATGGCGCTGATAATCAACTGCGGGTCGTCCACGTCGCCATCGTCCAGGTACCTGGCCATCAGGTCGTCATCGAAATCGGTAAGCATCTCGAGCATCTCCTGGCGCATCTGCCTGGCCTTTTCTACCAGGTCCTTGGGTATTTCCACTTCCTCGAACACTGCACCCAGGGTGCTTTCCTGGTAAATTATCCCCTTCATCAAGACCAGATCCACCAGGCCGGTGAACATCTCTCCGGAGCCGAAAGGAATCTGCAGCGGCAGGGGACGGGCTCCCAGGCGTTTCTCGATCATCTCGACCGCTTTATAAAAGTCAGCGCCGATACGGTCCATTTTATTGATAAAAGCGATCCTCGGCACAGCGTAGCGGTCTGCCTGGCGCCAGACGGTTTCGGACTGGGGTTCCACCCCGCCCACGGCGCAGAAAACCGCCACGGCCCCGTCAAGCACCCGCAGGGAGCGCTCCACTTCCACGGTAAAATCCACGTGGCCGGGGGTATCGATCAGGTTGATCCGGTAGTCTTTCCATAAGCAGGTGGTGGCGGCAGAAGTAATGGTAATGCCGCGCTCTTTTTCCTGCTCCATCCAGTCCATGGTCGCCGCACCGTCGTGGACTTCACCTATGCGGTGCACCTTACCGGTATAGAACAGGATGCGCTCGGTAATCGTGGTCTTACCGGCATCGATATGCGCCATGATGCCGATATTCCTGATCTTTTTTAATGGAATTCTTCTGGTCATAGTCCGTTTCAGAAAATAAAGAGCCGGATTTCATCCGCCCAGTCACGGCGGAGGAAGCCCATATACTTGTTTCGCGTAGAAAGCCGCCCCTAAATACTTTTCAAGGGCGGCGTCAGACTTATCTCCAACAGCTTTTCCCGTCCCGTCAGGCCTTATGTTTTCCAGCAGCGGAGCCGGATTTTACCACCGGTAGTGGGCGAAAGCCCGGTTGGCCTCGGCCATCCGGTGGGTATCCTCTTTTTTCTTGATCGTGGTTCCCTCGTTGCGGAAACAGGACAACAACTCCGCCGCCAGACGAGCCTCCATAGTTTTTTCGTTGCGTGCCCGGGCGAAGCCGATCATCCATCGCATGGCCAGGGCGGTCCTGCGCTCGGGCCGGACTTCCACCGGCACCTGGTAGGTGGCGCCGCCCACGCGGCGGCTCTTGACCTCCAGAGCCGGTTTGGCGTTGTTAACCGCCTGTTTGAACACATTCAGGCCCGGCTGGCCGACTTTCTCCTCCAGCATGGCCAGACTCTTGTAGAGAATGGTCTCGGCTATGCTGCGCTTGCCCTTTTTCATCAGAGCATTGATAAACTTGCTGACCAGCGTGCTCTGATAGCGGGAATCCGGCAATATCTCTCTTTTTTCCGCCTGCGATCTTCTGGACATCGATGCCGTCTTTACGTTTTAGGTTTCTTGGTGCCGTACTTGGAGCGGCTCTTCTTACGGTCGTTAACCCCGCTGGCATCCAGGGTCCCGCGGATAATATGGTAGCGAACCCCGGGCAGGTCTTTGACCCTGCCGCCGCGGATCAGGACAATCGAGTGCTCCTGGAGGTTATGTCCCTCACCGGGAATATAGGCGGTCACTTCGAATCCGTTGGTCAGGCGCACTCGTGCCACTTTACGCAAAGCTGAATTGGGCTTTTTGGGCGTAGTGGTGTAAACACGCGTACAGACTCCCCTTCGCTGGGGGCACTTGGTCAGTGCCGGCGCCGAGGTTTTCGAGTGCACCGCCTTGCGGCCCGCCCTGACTAACTGGTTGATAGAAGGCAACTCTTCTCCTGAGAAAAATATCTCTCAAAATACATTCTAATCCCGTCTTTGTCAACAAAAAATTACAAAACCCTCGCCGGAATCAAACAGGCAAACTCGCGGTTTTTTCCCGGCCCATAAAGCGGAAAATCAGATCTGAATTTCCTGCTCGATCGCCGTATCCTGGTCGGCCACGTCCTCTTCCGCGCTCTTGGGAAAAATCACGTCGTTGTAGCGCAGCAGCCCGGTCCCGGCCGGGATCGGGTGTCCGATGATGATATTTTCTTTCAGTCCCAGCAGGTCGTCGCGCGCGCCGTTGATCGCCGCCTCGGTCAATACCCGGGTGGTCTCCTGGAATGAAGCCGCAGAGATGAAGCTGCTGGTGGTCAGGCTCGCCTTGGTGATTCCCAGGAGCAGGGGGCGGCTGGTAGCCGGGTCCCCGCCGGCGCGGATGACCCGCTCGTTCTCCCGGCGGAACAACTGCTTGTCCACGCTCTCGCCCTCCAGGAAATTGGTGTCGCCCGGGTTGACTATGCTGACCTTGTTCAGCATCTGCCTGACGATGACGCCGATATGCTTGTCGTTGATCTTGACTCCCTGGAGCCGGTAGACCTCCTGGACCTCGTTGAGCAGGTATTCCTGCACGGCGCGCGGCCCCTTGATCCGCAGTATATCGTGCGGGTTGATCGGGCCTTCGCTCAGACGGTCTCCGGAGCGGACCACATCTCCCTCGTGGACCCTCAGGTGCTTGCCGTAAGGAATTAGGTACTCGCGGGGCTCACCCACCTCGGGAGTAACGATGATCTGGCGGTTGCCGCGGATAATCTTGCCGAAACTCACCTTGCCGTCGATCTCGGTGATCACCGCGGGGTCTTTCGGTTTGCGCGCTTCGAAAAGCTCGGCCACGCGCGGAAGCCCGCCGGTGATATCACGGGTCTTGTAGATCTCGCGGCTGAGCTTGGCCAGTAGCGTGCCCGCATCTACCTGGTCATTGTCGTTAACCAGCAGGTGCGCCCCGGTGGGAATGATGTAGTCGCGAACCTTGCGTCCCCTGGAGTCGAGAATCTCGATATGCGGGTGGAACGCCTTTTCGCGGTCGTCGATGATCACCCGCTGGCGCTTGCCGGTCATTTCATCCAGCTCTTCTCGCAGGGTTATATCCTCGGCGATGTCGGAGAAACGCACCTTGCCGGCCACATCGGTGAGAATGGGGCTGCTGTGCGGGTCCCACTCGAAAAGCAGCTGGTCGTTTTCTATCTGCTCGCCGTCCTTGACATGCAGCACCGCGCCGTAAGGTACGGTGGACCTGCCGCGGACACGGTTTTCACTGTCCATGATGATAATCTCGCCGTCCCTGCCGATCACGATCTGCTTTTTCTCCCGGCTCTCGGCAACCGAGATATCATCGTATTTCACCGAGCCGTCCACCGGCGCGGTCTTGGTCGACTGGGCGGCGATGCGGCTGGCCGTACCGCCGTAATGGAAGGTGCGCAGGGTCAACTGGGTACCCGGCTCGCCGATACTCTGGGCGGCGATGATGCCGACAGCTTCCCCGATCTCGACCGACTGCATGGTGGCCAGGTTGCGGCCGTAACATTTCTGGCACAGGCCTCTGGCCGCCTCGCAGGTAAGCACCGAGCGGATACGCACTTTCTCGATCCCGCTGTTTTCTGCCGTTTTGGCGGCTGCCTCATCGATCAGCTCTCCGGCCCTGATCAGGACTATCGGGTTACCTTCGGGGTCCTTGTTGATCGGGTCGTAAACATCTTCCAGTGCCACGCGGCCGACAATGCGGTCGCTCAGGGGCTCGATGACTTCCTCGCCTTCTTTCAGGGCCGAGATGTCGAGACCGAGGATAGTGCCGCAGTCTTCTTCGGTAATGGTCACGTCCTGACAGACATCGACCAGGCGCCTGGTCAGGTAGCCGGCATCGGCGGTCTTGAGCGCGGTGTCCGCCAGGCCTTTACGGGCGCCGTGGGTCGAGATGAAGTATTCCAGCACGGTGAGGCCTTCCCGGAAATTCGAGGTGATCGGGGCTTCGATGATCTCGCCGATCTGGCCGGTAATTTTTTTCTGCGGCTTGGCCATCAGGCCGCGCATGCCGGCGAGCTGGCGAATCTGCTCGCGGCTGCCCCGGGCGCCCGAGTCGGCCATCATGTAGATCGGGTTGAACCCGTCGCTGCTTTTCCTCAGCGCGATAAACATCTCGTTGGCCACGTCGCTGGTGGTGTGCGTCCAGGTATCGATCACCTTGTTGTAACGCTCACCGTCAGTGATAGCACGCTGCTGGTAGTCCTTAGTGATTTTTTCCACCGCCTTGCGGGCATTCTCCAGCAAATCCTGCTTGCGTTTGGGAATCAGCATGTCCTTGACACTCACTGTCATGCCGGCCCAGGTGGCGTAGCGAAAGCCGAGTTCTTTCAGGTCGTCCAGGAAATCCACTGTCCGCTTGAGCCCTACTCTGCGGTAGGCCTCGAAAACCAGGTCGCTCAAGGCTCCCTTTTTCATTTCCGTGTTGATGAAACCCATTTCCTGCGGCACGATCTGGTTGAAGATCACCCTGCCCACGGTGGTCCTGGTAAAACGCCCCTCGATCTTGAGCTCTACCGGGTCGTGCAGCTCGAGCTGCCCGAGATCCAGCATCTTGATCACATCCAGGGCATCGATGAATCTCGGCAGCTGCTTTTCTGGATCCTCGTCATAGCGCCGGCGGGTAAGGTAGTAACAGCCGAGCACGATATCCTGGCTCGGGCTGGCCACCGGGCTGCCGTTCGAGGGCAGCAGGATGTTGTTCGAGCTCAGTATCAGTACCCGGCACTCGATCTGCGCCTCGTAGGAAAGCGGCACGTGGACCGCCATCTGGTCGCCGTCGAAGTCCGCGTTGAAAGCCGGGCAGACCAGCGGGTGGATGCGTATCGCCTTGCCCTCGACCAGGATCGGCTCGAAAGCCTGGATACCTAGACGGTGCAGGGTTGGCGCCCGGTTCAGCAGCACCGGGTGGTCGCGGACTATCTCCTCGAGGATGTCCCAGACTTCCGGCCGCTCTTTTTCCACCAGTTTTTTCGCACTCTTGACTGTCTGGACAAAACCCTTCTCCTCGAGCTTGCGGATAATAAAAGGCTTGAAAAGCTCCAGTGCCATGGTCTTGGGCAGGCCGCACTGGTGGAGCTTAAGCTCCGGCCCTACCACGATCACCGAGCGTCCCGAATAGTCCACACGCTTGCCGAGCAGGTTCTGGCGGAAACGGCCTTG
>JAFGTO010000492.1 GCA_016934095.1 Candidatus Glassiibacteriota bacterium | reverse complement strand
GGCTGCGAGGCTGACAAGGTGGGGGCATGGCTGAGGCATTGTATCCTGCTGTAGGGGCGAGGCATGCCTCGCCCGGTGTGGGGTGGCGGGATCTTTGTGCCTATACCTCTCTGCCCCTTTGCGCCTGCCTCTCTTGACCCCTCTCAATTGCGCATGCTGGTCGAGGGGCTGGGCAGGCGGCCCCCGCGACGGATGAAATGCGCGGCTGAGAAGCGGCTGACCTCCATCACCGGCACCCTTCCCAGCAGACCGCCGTAGTCGATTATGTCCCCGGGCCTGGCGCCTGGTACGATGATGATCCTTACCCCGGTGGTCTTGTTGTTGATCACCCCGATAGCCAGCTCATCGGCGATGATGGCGCTGACCGTCTCGGCCGGGGTGTCGCCCGGCACGGCGAACATGTCCATGCCCACCGAGCAAACCGAGGTCAGGGCTTCCAGCTTGGCCAGGCCCAAGGCACCTTCCTGCACGGCCCGGACCATGCCCTCGTCCTCGCTGACCGGGATGAAAGTCCCGCTCAGGCCGCCCACGTTGCCGCTGGCCATGGCCCCGCCCTTCTTCACCGCGCTCATCAGCAGGGCCAGGGCCAGGGTGGTGCCGTGCGCGCCCACCCGCTCGATACCCATGGCCTCGATCACCCCGGCCACCGAATCTCCCACCGCGGTGGTCGAGGCCAGCGAGATGTCCACGATGCCGAAAGGCACGCCCAGGCGGCGGGCCAGCTCGCGGCCGACCAGCTCTCCGGCGCGGGTGATCTTGAAAGTGATCCGCTTGATCACCTCGCTCAGGGCGGTTAGGTCGCAGTCCCGGTTGGCCGCCACGACATCGCGCACCACGCCGGGGCCGCTGATCCCGATGTTGACCGAGAAGTCCGGCTCCCCCACCCCGTGGAAAGCGCCGGCCATGAACGGGTTGTCCTCCGGGGCGTTGGTGAAGACCACGAACTTGGAGCAGCCGATACCATTGCCCGTGGCCTCGGCGGTCTTTTTCAGCACCGGCCCCAGGGCGATCACCGCATCCATGTTGATCCCGGAGACACTGCTGCCCACGTTGAGGAAGCCGCAGACCCGGCCGGTGCCGCTCAGCACCTCTGGCAGGGCCTCGATCAGGGCTGAGTCTGCGCGGGTGGCACCCTTCTGCACCAGGGCGCCGAAACCGCCGACATAGTCCACCCCGGACTCGGCGGCGGCCCGGTCGAGGGTGCGGGCCATCTCGAGGAACTTCTCCGGCCGCGCGTGGGCCTCCATGATCAGGCTGACCGGGGTCACCGAGACCCGCTTGTTGGTGATCGGCACCCCGTAGAGCACCTCGAGCTTGCGGGCCTGGGCCACCAGGTTGGCGGCCGCAGTGCTTACCCGCCGGTGGACCCGGCTGCAGAACCGCTTGAAATCGCTGTGGATGCAGTCCTTGAGGTTGATCCCCAGGGTGGTGGTCCGGATGTCGAAATTCTGGTAGAGGGTCATCCGGGCGGTTTCGAATACTTCATTGACATCTATCGGCATAGGCTAAACTCTGTGCATCATCTTGAAAAGGTCCTCATGCTGGATCTGGATCCTCAGCTCGAGCTCGGCGGCGATCCTGTCCAGGCCTGCCTTGACATCCTCGAGGTCCGAGGGGCTGTCGCGGAAGTCCACCAGCATGATCATCACGAACTGCCCGTGCATCACTTTCTGGGCGATGTCCTCGATGTTGATTTCGTGCTCGTAGAGCAGGGTGCTGACCCGGGCCACTATCCCCTTGCGGTCCTGCCCGATGACAGTGATAAAGGAAAGCTCCTTGCCCGAGTCATCCGCCTTGACTGAGGTGAGGTCCGGGTCGGTCATGGCAATTTGTCCTGGATGGCAGTGGAGAATGATTTATCCGTAAATTATTAATATACTCCGATAGCCGTTGTCGTCAATAACTGGTATCATTGAAGATTCCTCGCGGCAAGCTGCGGGGAATGCGCTGGCCAGCCAATTCATTCCCACCCCTTTAACACTCAGTGCAAAACCACTTCCAGCCTGCTGGGGATACCCCGCCTGCCCCATTCGCTCTCCGGCAGCACAGTCAGCTTGTTTTCGCCTGGGTGCAGGTCCCAGCCGAAACCGTCTCCGGACCCGCTCAAGCCGGCACTGTCCACTGAGACCAGGAACCTCTTGAAAAAAGGCTGGCTGTGGCCGAATTCCAGCTCGAGCCTGTTACCCTGTCCCAGGGACGCCTTGATACCCGCCTGGTTCAGGGTCCAGTAGAAATCCCGCTGCCTGTCGCTGTAGCGGGTGATCTTTTCCGCAACCGGGGTCTTCTCATCCGACCAGGAGAGGAACCGGTCGAAATCCTGCACGCCCTGCCCGAAATAAGGGAACCGGGGTTCGGGCCTGGAATGGAAATTATTGCGGGTGGTCAGGCGCAGGAACCCGGCCGCCAGGTAGCCGTGGTACCATCCCCAGTCGTAATCCGGGTTCGGTTTCCCGTAGGCGTAGCCGCCGGAGACATACACGAGGGGCACGTTCCTGCCGCCGATCTCTTTCACCCTTTCGCGCTGGGTGTCCATCGGCAGCCGGATAGTCTCGCCGTCGCGGAAGAACGTGTCCACGAAGACCCGGTGCAGCTCCAGCAGGGACAGGGGCTCCCCGGTGTCCTTGCCGGTATAGTAGTGGTCTAGCGAGGGGTCGAGGTAGATCCACTTGCGGAAGCTGTCCGACCAGACCTCGACCACTTCGTGGTCGGCGAAGCGGAAACCCTGGTCGGCCCAGTGTCGGGCATGGAAACCCAGCCCGGTCAGTGCGGAGATCAGGGCGATCGAGTAGGACATGCAGTGTCCCTCGATCGAGGGTTTGCCGGCTTCGTCGCAGGAGACTATCAGGCCGAGGTCCCAGGGGTAGTCGCGGTTGGCGAAATTCCCGTGGCGGGTGTTGCGCACCCGGGCCACCCAGTGGTTGACAGCGGATAGCGTGTCGAGCTCGGTCTCGCAGGCTGCCACCACCCCGGCCAAGCCGTTGCGCAGGACAAAGTCGCGGATCACCGGCTGGTCGGGTCTCTCGTATTCGAACGTTACCGGGCTGAGGACAATGTCCTGGTTATCGTACAGGGCAAGCTCTAGCGAACCGTGTTCCGGCCGGTCGGCGAACGGGTAGGCTGCGGTAAGTCGAAGGCTCTCGACCTGCGGGGAAACCTCCGGGTCCCCGGAGGACAGTACGAGGCGCACCCTGACATACCTGCCCGGCGGTCTGGAAAAACTGTGGCTGAGCCCCTCGAGCGGCAGCCATTCCGACCAGCCCTCTTCGCTGAAATAACGGTTTCCGAAGCTGGCGGAAAGCTCGACCCGGGTACCCTGCGGGACCCGGGCCGTGCAGGAGATCTCGACCTTCGACGGAAGGATCCCGGGGCCGACCAGCCGGTTCGCGGGGTCGAACGGGTCCAGTACGTCGGTTTCCAGCCGGCCCGCAGGCTGATCCCCGGTCTTTTTCGAGTCCAGGACCACAGCGCCGGCCTGTTTGTCGAGCCGCACTTTTTCGGCCCGATATCCCTGGTAGAGAGCTTCGGCATCCATTTCGAGCCGCTTTACCGCCGGCTCCCGGCTCTCCGTGCAGGCGAGCCCCAGTAAAACCGGGATGATCGTAACAAAGCAGGACAAGCCTCTCATTGATCGCCTCCGTTAATCCGACTCCTAAACATCTCCCTCCCGCAAGCCCCGGGCAGCCGGGTGCTCACAGCAGTTCCAGGATAATCTCTATCACTCCGTTTCTTACCCTGTCAGGCTCGGTGTAGTACTCGAGCAGGGCCGGGTCATCGGGGCCTAGGCCCCGGGGTGCTCTCCTGCGCTGCCCGGGCTCGAGAGAGTTCTTCAGGGCTTCGAGCTTCTTGACCGCGGGGGCTTTTCCGGCTGAAGGGGCCCGCGCGGCCAGGTTTTCGGCGGTGGCGAAATAGCGCAGGTCGTCGATCCCCTCGCGTATGGCTTCCCAGACAGTGGAGCGCACCAGCTTCTCCGGGTCGTCCGGGTGATGGTAGACCGCGCAGCCGTCCGGGTCGTAGTCCCAGTAATTGTACATCCAGAAGAAAGTGCCCTCTGCTCCCACCCGCCAGGGCAGGCAGCCCTTGTCGTAGCGGGCCCCGTGGACACTCCTGACGCCGCCGTAGATCCAGAATCCCTTGCCGTTGGCCCGGGCCAGCTCCCTGCAGGCCTCGAAATCCCCGTTGGCCACGATGATATCCATCTGGTCGAGCATGCTTTCCGCCCATTCGCGGCGGTCCATCACCACGCCATAGACCCTGGTCCCGGGCATGGCTGTCTTGAGCAGGTCATAGCGGTTCTTGCCGCGTGCCAGCAGCCGCTCGGTAGGCTCATCGTAGATCAGCACCACCAGCTCCTGGGGATAGGCCCTGGCCTTCCAGTGGTCGCGGATCTGGTGCAGGCCCCGGACAAACAGGGTGTCCAGCCTGGGGCTGATCGCCGGGCCGACAATCCGCTTGCCGTCGATATTCCCGCTGGTGTCGATCGGGATGTCGAAAGCTTCCGCGAGGCGGCGCTCGAAATGCAGGTGGTAGTCGTTGCCCAGGCTGATCACCACCGGGCCCCTCATGCCGCTCGCCACAATGTCGGTCATATAGCTGTCCAGAGGGCTGAGGTCGAGCACCGGGTTTTCTCCGCGGCGGATCACCCGGGCGTTGTAGGCCCAGAAGTGCTGGATCGCATCGATCCCGTGCTCTTTCATGTCGCGGTACCAGCCGGGGGGCAGGTCTGTCTCCGCCATGAATGCGCCGCCGATGACCGGGCTTTGCTCGAGGCGGAAAGGCAGGACCTCGCAGGAGATTTCCAGGCCGAGCATCTGGTGGCGGGCCTGGATGAACACCCTGCCCGTATAGGTGCCGGGCCCGGCATCTTCCGGTGGCCGGACAGTCAGCCAGAAGAACTGTGTCCTGCCGGGCGCCAGCTCCACCGGGCCGGCGAATTCGCAGAGGCGGTTAGGCCGGGTGGTGTCGCTGAGTCCTTCCACTCTGTGCAGCTCGCACCAGGCTGCCGGCAGCCAGTCTGCGCCCTCCAGGCCGCAGAGGCTCACCGTGGCCGGGACCGGCTCATCCGAGCGCAGGGCGAACACCGCAGGCTCGTACTCTCCCGGAGCGGCACGCAGGCGGATTTTTTTCTCCGGCCGTGACGGGACCGGTTCCTCCCGGGACAGCGGCTTGAGGTAGGACTGCGTCCAGACAGCGACTTCCGCCTGCAGTGCTGCGGCGCCTGAAAAAAGAAACAGCACAAGAAAGGTCTTTATCATCTCAGTTCTCCTCCTGCAGTATTTTTTCGATTACGGCTCCTCGACATAAGTGCCTTCGCCTTCCAGCCTGCGGCCGGCGGAATAGCTGCGGATGTACCCGGCCAGCCGGTCGTTCCATTGCTCGAGGCCGATATTCTCGAGCGGCTCCAGCAGGTAGTCCAGCCCCGGGCGGCGGTCGGCGCGGTGGTCTTTCAGGTCATCCAGCACGTGCACGAAATCCCGGCCTCCCAGGCTGCGTCCCTTGGGGTAGCGGCTCTTTTCCCACACGTTTTTCAGGTCCCGCCACATGCGGGAGCGGTCTTCGAGGATGCCGCCGACAATTCCGTGCGCCTGGTTCAGGAAGGAAAGCACTTCCTGCTCTTTTCCCTGGTCCAGGGTTTTCGAGGCCTGGACCAGCAGTTGCTCAACGCGCTCCAGGGCAAGCAGCATGCCGGTGAAATGCTTCTCGAAATAGGCGATTGACAGCAGCACCTCGACATTGTAACGGTTGCAGGAAACGCTGCCGAGCTTGCCCTGCAGGGCGAATATGAGCTGATCTAGCTTGAGGTCCATGGCCGGCGCCGCCTGCAGTATCTCCCGGTAGCGGCGGCTGAAATTGTCCCCGGCGACCAGGGTGTAATCGTAGTTGAAAGGCAGCGCCGGCGGCTCGAGTGTCAGGTCGATGCGGGTGGTGTCGCGGCCCTTGCCGGCCCAGCTTCCGTAGGTGGCTTTCAGGCGGGTGGCAGGGACCCGGTCCAGGCTGCCTTCGTAGAACCTCGCCCCCTCCATCAGCGCGCGGTAGATCTCCACCATGTCCCGGTTGCCCGGACCGTAGAATACATCCATGAAATCGGCCACGCTCTGCTCCACCCTGGGTTTGTCCGGGGTCCAGCCGTACTGGGTGACCGTGGCCCAGCCCAGCCAGAAAACCTCGTCGTGCAGGCCGGAGTCATCCCAGGCCGCGGCATAGGTGCCCAGTGGCGGGGCAGCTCCCCGGCCGAGCATCCGGGACACGCTCTGCGCGGGTTCCTCCAGGCGGCTCCGGATGGGACTTCCCCGGTAAAGCTGTTCGCCGGAGAAGTAATTGGGGAACAGCAGCTCCGAGCCCTGCTGCGAGTTGTAGACCAGCGAGCGGATGTCCCTTTTGTCCAGCTCCCGGATCCATTCATCGCTCCTGCCTGGGAAGATCACCCCGTTGATCAGGCCCCGCGGCAGCAGCTTGAGGTGCTCGGTGAGCAGGGGGTACTCGACCCAGCAGAGCATGCGGCGGTTGCGCTCTTCGAGCCAGGCGTGCATGCGGACTACATACTCCACCCAGGTCAGGCTGCGGTTGACCTCGTTGTATGGCCTCTTCTTCCGGCACTTCCGGCAAATCCCGGCGAAGTAGACCTCATCGGTGGAGACATGGAAGTACTCGACCCCCGGGGTGGCCTCGATCATGTCCTGGTACATGTCCTGGATCAGCCGGATCGCCTCCTCGTCGCACATGCAGGCATGGTAGTTGCTGCCGTCCGAGCGCAGGTGGGCGAACTCCGGGTGCTTGAGCACGTAGGCCATGTGCGCCGGAGACTGGACCTGCGGCACGAGCTGGATGAAGCGCTCGAGGGCGTAGGCGGTGAGCTCCTGCATCTCGGCTTTGGTAAAAGCGCCGGGCGCGCCGATCACCGGGTGCCGAGGGTATTCGTATTTGTCCTCGACCTCGAAACCGATCGCATTGGCCTTGAAAAAGGCCGCCTGGTCCAGGTAGCGCTTGAGGGTTTCCGGGCGGTCCTGGTGGTGCTTGGTGTCCCAGTGGATGAAGCGAAGCTGAAGGGCGGGCCAGTCTGTGATAGTGCCCGCGGGCAGCCGCCAGCCTCCGGCACGGTCTGCGTGCAGCAGTTGCAGCAGGCTCTGCACCCCGTAGAAAAGCCCGGCATCGGCATTGCCGGAGATTACTACCTCGCCCGGTGCAACCACCAGCCGGTAGGCTTGGCTGCTCAGGCCCGGGTCTGCAGTTTCTTTCACCGTGGATGGATCCACCCGCAGCACGATCCTTCCCTGGCCGGTCCCGTTGAAAACGAGCCCGTGGAGCTCGGCGGCCCCGGAGCGCAGGCGGCGGGCGGCGATGTGGCTGTCTCCCACCTCCGCGACAACGCTCCAGGAGCGGTCCACCGTGATCTCTCCGCCCTCCAGGGACACTTCCTGCGGGGCCGGAACCAGGCTGTAGCCCATGCTGCGCAGCCCGGTGGCGAAATCCCCGGCCGCCGGGGATGAAACAAGAGTAAAAAGAACCAGCCAGGCCGCAGCAAACCATCCTGTCTTTTTCATGGCACACCCTTTTTGAGTTGAAATGAATGATATAAAGAACAGTCGTTCGTGCATCTGTTTCCGGTTTGCCGGCTGCCGCAGTTGAAAAACGACTGCCGCGCTTGCGGGTGCCTCTATCTCAGCCTTTCGGCCAGGGCTTCGGCGAGATGTTTTACCTCCGTCTGCAGGCCCCTGCGATAGGCCCCGCCTCGGAGCTGCATGACACATCCCGGGCAGTCGGTAACTATCTGCTCGGCCCCGGTCCCGGTCAGGCTGTCCAGTTTCCTGTCTAGCAGCTCCGCGGACAGCTCCGGGAACTTGAGCGAGAATGTGCCTCCGAACCCGCAGCAGACATCTTCCTCCGCGGCCCGACAGTAATCGAGTCCGCAGGCGGCGAGCAGGTCCCTGGGGGCCGCTGCCACGCCCAGGCCCCGGCAGAGGTGGCAGGGAGCGTGGTAGGCGGTCTTCTTTGCCGGGCCGCCGAAAACGGCCGGGTCCGGCTTGATCACCTCGAGGATAAACGAGCTGAAGTCGATTACCTTGTCCGCGAACGCGGCAGCTTTACCGGACATCTCCGGGCTGCCGGCCAGGAGCTTGGGGTACCAGTGCTTCAGGTGCGAGGCGCAGGAGGCGCAGGCGGTCAGGATGTAGTCGTAGCGCGAGGGGTCGATGGCCGCGACATTCTGTGCGGCGACCTCCCGCGCCGCCCTTTTCTCGCCGGTCATCTGCAGGGGCAGGCCGCAGCAGGTCTGGTCGGGCGGGAATTCCAGGGCCACTCCCCGGCCGGCGGCCAGCCGCACTACGGCGGTTAGCTGCTCCGGGTAGACAAAGTCCTGCAGGCAGCCGGCAAAGAGCGCCACCCTGAGCCTGGGGTCCGGCGCCTCCGGCCTGATTTCTTCCCAGAGGTCGCGGAAAGGCACCTCGGCAATCGCCGGCAGCGCCCGGAAGTCCTGCTCCCCGGAAAAGACCAGCGGCAGGTGCCTCAGGTAGCCGGAGCTGACTGCCGGTTTCTGGGCCCTGCGGCCCAGGCGGAGGAGCCCGTGGAAAAGCCTGCGGTTTTTCAGCACCCCTGCCAGCAGCGCCCCGGCGGCCGGGTGCCCGGCTTCATCCAGGATCCGGGCGCGGACCTCGGCGATCAGGCCCGGCAGGTCGATGCCCGCCATGCACACTTCCTTGCAGGCACCACAGTTGAGGCAGTTCTGCACCAGGTTCCCTGCCTTGTCCCGGCCGTGATAGAAATAGGTCAGCACCAGGCCGATGGCCCCGATGTAGACGTGCCCGAGCCTGTGCCCGCCCACCAGGCGGTAGACCGGGCAGACATTGGCGCAGGCACCGCAGCGAGCGCAGCGCAGCGCCTGGGAGAAAACAGGGTCAGCAGCCATGGCCCTGCGGCCGTTGTCCAGGAAGACTATATGGAGCTCCTTTTTCCCATCCCGGGCGGCCAGGCACTCGTTTCTTCCGGTAATCCAGGTTACGTAAGAGGCGTTCGCCTGCCCGGTGGCGTTGCGCGGCAGGGCCTTGAGGACCAGCAGGGCATCGTGCAGGCTGGGAGTGAGCTTTTCCAGGCCGACCAGCGCCACGTGGACCGCCGGCAGGGTTGTCGCCAGCCTGGCGTTGCCCTCGTTGCTCACGATACCCAGGGTGCCGGTCCCGGCCACCGCGAAGTTGGCCCCGCTGATTCCCAGGTCGGCCTCGAGGAATTTATGCCTGAGCTGCTGCCTGGCCACCCTGACCAGTTTCCCGATATCCGCTTCCTGGGTTTTCCCGGTCGCCGCGGAGAACAACTCGGCCACCTGGCCGCGGGAAAGGTGGATGGCCGGCATCACCATGTGCGAGGGGCCCTCCCTGCGCAACTGGATGATCCACTCTCCCAGGTCGGTCTCCGTAACCTCGAAACCCTGGCCTTCCAGGTGGCGGTTGAGGAAGGTCTCCTCTGCGGTCATGGACTTGGACTTGATAATCTTTTTCGCCCCGCAGTCCCGGGCGATCCGGGCGATGATACGGTTCGCCTCATCCGCATCGGCTGCCAGGTAAACCCTGGCACCGGCGGCTTCGGCCTGCTGCCTGAACCGCTGAAAAAGCTCATCCAGCCTGGAGACCGCCTCATCCCGGGCACTGGCGATTTCCGCTGTCAGGACCTCCAGGTCAAAGCCCTCGAACACCCCGGCCCGGGACTGCCTGTAGGACACCGCGAAACTGTCCATGGCCTGGCGCAGGAACTTATCGCCCAGGGCGACCT
>JAFGTO010000066.1 GCA_016934095.1 Candidatus Glassiibacteriota bacterium | reverse complement strand
TCCTGCATCATGGCCTCGATGGCATAGGTGCGCAGGGCGCCGGCGAACTTCTCCCGCTCGGTCTTGTAGCCGGAGACCACCGGCATGGCCATGGTCTGCTCGGCAAAGACACGGTAGACTTCGAGCATGCGCAGGGTTTCCTCCTCGGCCTCCTCCCCGCTGGCGTGGGCGGTGTGCCCCTCCTGCCAGAGGAACTCGGTGGTGCGCAGGAAAAGCCGGGTCCGCATCTCCCAGCGCACCACGTTGCACCACTGGTTGATCAGCATCGGCAGGTCGCGGTAGCTCTGGATCCAGTTGCGGTACATGCTCCAGATAATGGTCTCGCTGGTGGGCCGGATGACGTACGGCTCCTCGAGCTTCGAGCCGCCGGCATGGGTCACCACCGCGCACTCCGGCGAGAAACCCTCTACATGCTCGGCCTCTTTCTGCAGGAAACTCTCCGGGATCAGCAGCGGGAAATAGGCGTTCTCATGGCCGGTCTCCTTGAACATCCGGTCCAGGGCCTGCTGCATTTTTTCCCAGATGGCGAAACCATAGGGACGGATCACCATGCAGCCCTTGACCGGCGCGTAATCGGCGAGCTGGGCCTTGAGCACGATATCCTGGTACCAGCGCGAGTAGTCTTCATCCCTTCTGGTAATACCCTTTGACATGCAAACTCCCGGTAATGGCTGATGGGCCGACTCTCATCTCGAGTCGCCGAGGCTTTTTTCAACGTCCTTCTGAAATTTATCTAATCTACACCGAATCACTGTAAGTGTCAATGTTAGGCCGGAGTCGAAAAAAGCCCGTGCCGCCCGGGCTACAGTGCAACGGAACGCCCGGCAACCGGATACGCAAATACGAAAGGCCGGCGGGATCACTCCGGCCGGCCTCTGGTTGAAACAGAAGGGGATTATCTCTGGTTTTACAAGGCGGTCACAGCTCCCTGACCCAGATGTTGCGGAACTTGACCGGGTGGTTGTGGTCCTGCAGGAAAATGGAGCCGCGAGCGGTCTCTGCCGTGCCTGTCCTGCCGCCGGTGGGCACCACTTCGACATGGTCCTGGACCAGCACGCCGTTGTGCAGCACCGTAACCACGGCTTTCTTGATAACTTCGCCCTGGCTGTCTAACTGCGGAGCGCGGAAGACAATGTCGTAGACCTGCCAGGCTCCCGGGGGCCTGCAGGCGTTGACCAGCGGCGGTGAGATCTTGTAGATCGCCCCGCACATGCCGTCGACATAGGTCTTGCTGTCGTAGGAATCCAGTATCTGGACCTCGTAGTTGCGCTGGATGTACACGCCGCTGTTGCCGCGGTCCTGTCCCTCCCCCCTGGGGGGCGAGGGGGTGCAAAACTCGAGGTGAAGCTGCATGTCGCCGAATTCTTTCCTGCTGACAATGGCCCCTTTGTTGACAGTCATGGCACCGTCGGCCACGGTCCAGCTCACCGGGCCGCCTTCTGCCCCGGCCCATTCCGACAGACCGGTTCCATCGAAGAGCACCACTGCATCCGAGGGGACTTTTCCGGACAGAGCGCTGACCACGGCAGGCTCCTGTTCTTCCTGGGCCAGGCAGTCGTAAGAGACGAGCGCCGAAAAAACCAGGGTCAGAGCAACGGCAAGGACTGCATGACTTCTCATATTACCCTCCTCCGGGAAATGAAATTGTTGGGTTGCGGTGCAAACAGAAGAAGAGCGCTGGATTGAAGACTCCCCGCGGCAAGACGCGGGGGATGCGCTCGGTGTTCAGTTCAGCCCCTGGCGCCCGAGGTAATGTCCTGCCACTGGATCCCCACCTTTTTCAGGGCGTAGCCAACCTCGCGCAGGTAGTCGCCGTAGCAGATCATCCAGTGGAAACCCTGCATGTCCTCCAGCAGGGTGCGCCAGTCCCCCTCGATCTCGATGTCGATCTGCGAGCGGCAGATGTCGTAGAAAGGATGGTCGAGGATCTTTCCCCTGAACCCGATCCATTTCTGCGAGCTGAAACCGGGTGCCAGGTTGGTGATGACCTGGCCTTTGCGCATCTCGACCTTGGGCGCCGCCCCGTAGTCCGATTCGAAGTGGGTCAGTATCTTTACCGGCTCGCAGTCGGTGCCGTCCATCCTCCTGGGCGCGGTGCAGTGGGCGCAGGTCACCACCCCATCGTGGGGATGGGTCGGGTCCTGCAGGAACGAGGGTTTGCCTGAAATGTGGCGCAGCAGGACACCTGAGGGGATGACCACGAAATCCGACTCGCAGAAAGCCATCAGGCCCTCATCGTTGATCAGGCTCAGGGACAGGCAGGCCGTGGTCTGGGCAATTGGAATGATCGTGCCCATGCAGCCCTGGACAGTAACGGCCGTAGCATCCGCCCGCTCCATCAGGTCCCGGAAAACCCCGGCGAGCAGGAATGCGTTGACCACGAATTTCCTGTCGGTGTGCAGCGATACTCCCGGCTGTGCCAGGTATCGGTCCGCCCGGGCGCCGGCATCGGCGACTCTGGCCCGGTCCCCCAGGGCTTTTTTCAGCAGCGGCTCCAACTCCTCGTATGGCACCGGGATGATCTCCATTTTCCAGATGTCCCCGGCCGTGGCCGGGCCGGACTCGTGTCCGGCGCCCCAGCCCCCGGCCCCGCCCACAGCCACGATCCTGGTGCCGGTGGCGTTTTTCAGCCCGCAGAGCGAGCGCAGGCGCCAGAGCACTTCATCGTAGTCATCCACCACGATATCCCAAACATCCATGTTTGGTTCCAGGTACTCATCCGTGGTCTTGCGCAGGAAGCGCGGGTGGGCGATCTCGTACCAGAGATAGACCGGGCCGGACCTGTGCCGCAGAAACATGATGCCCGGCTTGCCGGCGGCGGCGAGAGTTTCCAGCCATTTCCCCTCTCCGCTGGCGGCGAAGATCAGGATAACATCGCAGTCGCTCCCTGCCGCGGCCGCGGCAGTTGCCTGGCTGTCCACCCGGTCCACCGGCATGATTTCCACCGGGAAGTCGGCCCGGGCGGAGAGCTCTTTGAGCTCTGCGGCGATCCTGGCAGCTTCGCTGTCCACGTCGCCCTTGCTGTGCAGCCCTCCCCAGGGCCTCCAGCTCCAGGCCTCCCTTTTTTTGTAGAGGGAATAGACCAGCACCGGTTTCACCCTGAGTGCACTGCCGATCTTCAGCCACGCGCCATCCTCAGACTTTTTCAGGGCGCCCTGGGCCTGGGCCGCGGCAGCCGTCCAGGCTCCCATGCCCGTAGCTCCCAGACCGGTAAACTTCAGGAAATCGCGGCGGTTCAGCTCGCAACACATGGCAATACTCCTGTTAGTAGTTTTGCTGGGCAACTGAGAATGAAAATTCGGCAAGTCGCTCTTTTAAAATCCCGCTAAGTCCGGGTGTTCTAATTCCGCGGCGAGAATGTCTGCAATGATAGCTTAAAACATCCGGGGAAATCCGGACCAAAAAATAATAAGCGGGAAGCAGCATAAAAGCAAGGCGGATACCACGGGCAAAAAAAAGCCTTGACCGTCAGGCGGCCAAGGCTTTTCCCTCTTGTTGTTCATCCATCCGGGCGGGACAGGGAACGAAGGTCAATCAGGCTCCAGGGCAGGTTTGGTCTCTTTTTTGCCCTCCAGGATATTATTGTAAAACCTTTGGGTGGGATAGGCAAAATCAATATCCTCGCAGCGGCCGAACTCCTCCAGAATCTTTTCCCAGACAGTCTGCTCGCTGCCGCGCCGCTTGCGTGGCTCGGTCAGGTAGCGCAGGGTGAGCAGGACGCCACTGTCCTTGACCGAGGTATAGACAGTGGGAGTGAGGACGTTATAATGGATCAAGAACTTGGTGCTTGCTTCTTTCAGCTTTTTCTCCGCTTTTTCGCCCGGATGCTCCGCATGCTTGTCCAAGATACTCTGCAAAATTATCTTCGCTTTTTTCCAGTCGCTCTCGAAAGTAACTAAAACCGGTATCTCGTTCCAGATATACTGGAACCCCTTGCTGTAATTAATCAGAGACTGGTTTAAAACGCTGCTGTTAGGGACATGGATAATGCGCCCCGTGCTTTGATCGGCATCAACCCACCTGCCGATTTCCATGACCGTAAACTGGAAGGGCCGGATGTCTATCACATCTCCGGCGTTGTCTCCGATCTGGATACGGTCTCCCACGGCAAAGGGTCTCCTCCAGAGAATGAAAATCCAGCCCGCCAAACCGCTCACCAAGTCTTTCAAGGCGATAGCCAGCCCGGCCGAGAGCAAGCCCAGGAAAGTGGCTAAAGACTGCACTCCTTTGAACCAAACCCGTCCGATCAGAATGAAGCCCAGGAAAACGGCCACGTAAGCGGTGGTTTTCCTCCAGTTATAACGGGTGCGGAGGTCCTCCGTCTTTTTTACGACGATCCGGTTGATTAAGCTGCGCAGCAGCCATAGCACCAGGATAATGACCAGCGATTTTATAACATTATTCTGGATATCCGGGATTAATTCCAAGGAAGAATGGAATAACCTTGACAGTTTGTCCATCGCACTTGTCCCTTGATGCGTTATCCGATCCAGATTAAAAGACCTGCCCTTAAGGGACTTTTACAACCATATGGATTATCCGGGTTAACAACAGAATCCGCACGGAACTGCTTGCCTTGTCCTTGACAGCCAACCAAGCAATACATTCCAGTCCGGGTCCGTCGAGGTCTTTTTTCAACGGCCCGGCTAGAGCTTCCTGCCCTCCACCTCGAGGATGGGCTTGAGCTGCTCGACCAGCCGGTCGAACTCATCCGGGTTCAGCGACTGCTCTCCGTCCGAGAGGGCTTCTTCCGGGTTGGGGTGCACCTCGACAATCACCCCGTCCGCACCGCAGGCCGCGGCGGCCTTGGTCATCGGTACCACCAGCTCGCGCTGCCCGGTGCTGTGGGTGGGGTCGACTATGATCGGCAGGTGGCT
>JAFGTO010000491.1 GCA_016934095.1 Candidatus Glassiibacteriota bacterium | reverse complement strand
AGCTATGGCATCCAGGATGTCGCATTTGCCGTTGTTGTCGTAATCCGCCTGTGGAGAGTACCCTGCCGTGCGGATAATCATAATCAGCGAGATTACGTCGGCAACGCTTACTTCGCCGTCCCCGTTGTAATCCTCCCTGTACTGAGCGGAATGCCCGGAGACCTGCGCCGGGGTCTGGTCAGGAAGACCATGCAAAGGGAGAAAGCAGAGCATAAGAGACACTAGAACAGATTGCAGGAGGGAACGAAAGCGCGGCGCATTGACCGGAGGTCTGGCTCCGAGTGAATCAGCCCAGGTAAAAGCTGCAAAATGAATTCCTTTGCCCGCGGTGCGGAGTCTTTTCACGACCTGATATAACCAAATCAAGTCAAACCTCCTGTACGGTTTGAGCGGGTGAGGTTCAGCGATTGAGCCTGTGTTTCCTGTTTCAAGGTTATGGTACATTGTTCGATACTAAAGTTTTCGAATTTTTGGTCTGGTTTAATTTTGGTTTTCCTTATAATTTAGTACTTTAGGCCGGTTTAGAAAACAACTTTCAATCTCTATAAGGGAATCCGGGTTTAATATAGGGTGGATTCAGACAGCCTGCCCTTGCCTTCCGTCCCCCTCAACCTCAGCGGCAGATCCTCATCGCCGGGCTTCACCCCCGGCGGCCATCAGGCATCTCCCTGCAGAAAAGTCCCGGTATTGGTGCTCTGCACGGCCGTTCTCCAGTGCCCGTGTTTTCGGCTTGATTGACTTTTCGCCTGGGCAGCCGTATAGTAGGGCAGCCTGTTTTCAGCGCCCCCGGAGGTGCCGGGAGGCATCCTCGAAATCAAAGGAATTCGACAAGGCCCAGGAACGATGATTTTTTCTCCGGATCCAAGGCCCGGCCGCTTTTTCACCCCGGCAAAATATCGCTCTTACTTCATGCTTGCAGGGCTTTTCTGCCTGTTTACGGGCCGGGTCTCGGCCCAGCAGAACGTCCAGGAGATCTACAGCCTGGCCGGCCGGCTCACTTTCCCTTCGGTCTCGGGCTGGCGTGCCATGAAAGGCGAGGTGCCGGAAGCTCAGGATCCCGGCCTGGATGACAGCGGCTGGGAGCAGTTCAGCTACCAGGAGGTGCTGGGAGCCGAGCAATGCTGGTTCAGGGTGGAGCTGGAGCTGCCGAAGACTATTGCCCTGCAGCCGGTGGGCTCCTCGGATGTCTGGCTGCGGCTGGAGGTGCAGAACCACGGCAGGGTCTACCTCGACGGCAAGGCGGCCGGGGCGCTGGTTCCCGGCGAAAACCGCCTTACTCTCAAGCGCAAAGCCGGCCCCGTCATGCGGGTCAAGGTGGCTGTCCACCTGCAGGCCAGGCACCAGCGGGTGATCTTCCGCGGGGCGGCCCTGGAGCTGGCTGCCTGGCGCGAGGCGGTGGAGACTGCGGAAAAGCTGCACCTGACAATCTTTACTGCTGCGCGGATGCTGAACAAGGACACCCACCAGCGGGGCCTGATGATCCAGGAAGACCCGGGCATCGACCGCTCGACAGTGGGCGAGGACAGCCGCGGCGAGCTCTGGCAGGAGCTGGACAAGGCGCTCGGCATCGTTGACCGGCGCGCTGTCGAGAAGGGAGACCCTGCGGCTTTTGTAGCTTCGGTCGGCCGGGCCTTTGCCGGCATGGACAAGCTGGCCGCGCACCTGCGGAGCTACAGGCTGTACCTGGTCTCGAACGCCCATATCGACGTGGCCTGGCTGTGGCGCTGGCGTGAGACAGTGGAGGCCACCCATGATACTTTCGACAGCGTGCTGGAGCTGATGAAACAGTACCCGGAGCTGACTTTCTCCCAGAGCCAGGCGCAGCTCTACCAGTGGATGGAACAGTACTACCCGGAGCTTTTCGACCGGATCGCCGCCAGGGTCGAACAGGGCAGGTGGGAGGTGGTCGGCGGCATGTGGGTCGAGCCGGACTGCAACCTGATCTCAGGCGAAAGCTGGGTCTGCCAGCTCCTCTACGGCAAGTCATATTTCAGACAACGCTTCGGTAAGGAGGTTACTTTCGGCTGGAACCCCGATTCGTTCGGCTACAACTGGAACATGCCGCAGTTCTTCAGCAAGGCCGGCATCGGCGCTTTCCTCACCCAGAAGCTGCTCTGGAACGACACCAGCCTTTTCCCCTACCACCTTTTCTGGTGGAAAGGCCCGGATGGCAGCCGCATCCTGGTTTACTTCCCCTATTCCGGCTACACCAACGTGGTCAACCCCTACCAGATGGTGGATGACCTCCGCCAGTTCGAGGCCAATACCGGCCTGCGCAGCATGGCGGTGCTGATCGGCTACGGCGACCACGGCGGCGGGCCGCAAGCCGACATGCTGGAACGGGCGCGCGGCCTGCGGGAGCTGCCGGTCTTCCCCCGGGTGGAGTTCGGCACCGCCGAGGGCTACCTGGCCGCTCTCGATGACTCGGTCAAGGCGGCGCTGCCCGAGTACTCGGATGAGCTCTACCTGGAGTACCACCGCGGCACCTACACCTCGCAGGCCCGGATGAAAGAGATGAACCGCCGCCTGGAAGTCGGTTTGGGTGCTGCCGAGACCCTTTCTTCGCTCAACAGCCTGCTGGGCAGCAGCCCTTATCCCGCCGGCCCTCTGGAGCGGGCCTGGAAAATGGTGCTTTTCAACCAGATGCACGACATCCTGCCGGGCAGCGGGATCGCGGCGGTCTACCACGATGCCGGGGAGAAATACGCCGAGGCCTGGAAGCTGGTGGAGAGCCTGACCCGGCGGGCGCTGCTGGGCCTTGCCGGCAGGATCGAAACCGATGCAGGGGCCGGGGGCGAGCCGCTGGTGGTTTTTAACGTGCTCGGCTGGCCGCGCTCGGGCGTGGTGCACCTGCAGGGCGAGCCCGGGGAGCTGGAGGGCTGCCGGATCTATGATAACAGCGGCAGGAGGCTGCACTCGCAACTGGTGCACACGGACCAGGGCGGCGCCGGGCTGATTTTCCGCGCCGAACAGGTGCCGCCGGCCGGGTACCGGGTGTTCAGGCTCCGCCGCGGGCCGGACCGTGGAGACCCCCCCGGAGAAAACACCCTGCAAGCCACAGTACGCAGGCTGGAGAACGAGTTTTTCCTGTTGGAGCTGGACCCGGCAAGCGGGCTGGTTACCAGGCTCTATGACAAGCGCCACCGCCGCGAAGCCCTCGCCCCGGGAGGGGTGGGCAACCTGCTCGAGCTTTTCGAGGACCGGCCCGAGCAGTGGGATGCCTGGAACATCGGCTATACCGGGGTCGAATGGAAGCTGGACCGGGCGGACCTGGTCGAGGTGGCCGAGACCGGCCCGGTGCGGGCCACGGTCAGGGTGAAGAGGAGTTTCCTGGGTCCGACCAAGGCCAGGAGAAGGCTGGCGACCAGTTTCCCATCCTCGTTCTTCACTACCGAGATCAGCCTCTACGCCGGAGAGCCGGTAATCGAGGTGCGCAACAGTTTCGACTGGTGGGAGGAAAGGATCCTCTGCAAGGTGGCCTGGGAGCTGGGAGTGCAATCGGATACCGCCTACTATGAGATCCCCATGGCCGCCATCGGCCGTCCCACCACCCGTGAGACCCCCCGTGATAAAGCCCGCTTCGAGGTGCCGGCCCTGAGCTGGGCAGACCTGAGCGGGCCGGGCTACGGGGTCAGCCTGATCAGCAGGAGCAAGCACGGCTATGACGTGGAAGGCAGCCGCTTGCGCCATACCCTGCTCAGGTCGCCAGCCTGGCCGGACCCGGCGGCCGACCGGGGCAGGCACGAATTCAGCTACGCCCTTTACCCGCACTCCGGCGACTGGCGCCAGGGGGGTACTGTCCGGGCGGCCCGCGAATACTGCACCCCTTTATACCTGCACCACGGGGTATCACACCCGGGGAGCCTGCCGGCGGACAGCGCTGGGTTCCTTGCGGTCGAGCCGGAGAATGTCGTGGTCAGCGCTTTCAAGGCGGCCGAGGATGGAGATGGTTTCGTGCTGCGCTGCTACGAGGCCCATGGCCGGAGAGTTTCTGCGAGAGTGAAACTGCCGGCGCCGTTAACCAAGGCCGAAGAAATCGACCTGCTAGAGCGGCCCGTGGGCGCGGTGGCGGTCCGGGAACGAAGCCTGAGTTTCGAGCTCGGGCCTTACGAGATCAAGGGTTTCCGCCTGCAGCTCGGCCAGACGCCTCACCAGCCAACTCAGCCGGAACGAGCCGAATGACCACCCCGCCATACCTCAGGGTCCTGCCTGTACTCTGTTCGCTGCTGCTCGCAGTCCCGGCGGGAGCTCCGGCCCAGTACCCCGGCACTTCCGGGGAAGCCTCTTTTCGCCTGCACCGTGATTTCCTGAACCGGCTGAACCTGGAGATCGATAAGGCGATCGGCTCTTTCAAGCACGAGCCTTACCGTGAGACCACCCCGCTCGAGCCGCTGGAGCCGCGCTGGAAGGAGCTGGGGTTTATCCCGTTCTCCAGGGCTTACGGTGTCAGCGTTTACCCGGCAACCGTGCCCGGGATGGATGAGCGGGGCGCACTGCTGGCCGGTTTTGCAGCCCCGGGCGAGGATGAGCCGCTGGTTTTCGGCGTGCGCACCCTGGACAACAGGATCGAGCGGCTGATCATCGAGGTCGGCGACCTGGTCTGCATGGACACCACCGGCTCTATCCCGGCGGCGGACCTCGAGCTCGGAGTGGTCGAGTATTTCCGCGTGCGCTGGGGCAGCGGCTCCTCGGCCCGGGGCTGGCGCTACCACCCGACCCGTATCTGGCCGGTACAGCACTATCCGGGCAGCCCTTTCTGCGGGCCGGCGGGCGATGGGGCGCTCTGGGTCTCAGCCTCGACAGCCCAGCCGTTCTGGCTCACCGTGCACGTGCCGCGCGACTCTCCTGCAGGCCTGTATGCCGGGACCATCCGGCTGAGCAGCTACCGCGGCTCGTACAACATTCCGCTCTATTTTACCGTGCTGCCGGTGCCGCTGGCCGGGCAGGGAAGTCCGGTGCACGGCGTGCTGATGCCCGGGCCGCTGGACAGGACCGCCTGCCGCGACCTGGCCGCACACGGGGTCAATGCCGCCGGCCAGTGGTACGACCCCAGGCAGATGCCGCTGAACTTCGAGCACGGGCGGGCCGGCTTCGATTTCGGCCTGCAGGATGCGTTCATCCAGCGGCTGGCCGCCGAGGGAATACGCGGCCCCCATATCATCTTTGCCGGCGGCGCCGGGGATGCCGCGCTGGACCGCACCCTAAAGCAGGCTGCGGGCCTGGAGCCGGATGACCCCGCTTACCTGCCGGTCTATGTCCAGGCGGTGCAGTCGATCTTCAGCCACGGCCGCAGGGCGGGGTGGAACCGGCTCTACTGGGGTATCCTCGACCGCACGACCCCGGACAGCTCGAGCCTGGCCTGGTTCACCGTGCGGGCGGCGGCAATGAATAAACTGGCCGGCTCCTCGGTCCCCCTGGTGTCTCCCCTGTGCCGGGGAGAAAAGGGAGAGATCGACGCATTGGCCCCTTACGTGGATGTCTGGCTGGCCGGCGAGGAATTGGATGAGATGATTTTTGAAGCTCGTGCGCAATCGCAAAAAAACTCCCGGACCTGGGGCTATGCCGGCTGCACCCAGCGCTCCACGGCGGCCGAAAGCCGCTACCGGGTGGGCTTCGGGCCGTGGTACCGGGCCCTGGACGTGGTCTATGTCTGGGCCTACAACTGGATCGGCGGCGGCCACTCGTGGAATGATTTCGATGCGCCGGTGATGGACTGGATGCTTTCCTACCGCGACCTGGAAGACCGCTACCTGCCCACTCCGGCCTGGGAAGGCTTCCGGGAGGGCGTGGATGACCGCCGCTATATCCTCACCCTGGAAAGGCTGCTGGCGGGGTTCGATGATAACGACCCCCTGGCCCGCGAGGGCCGCCTGGCGCTGTCGCAGCTCAGACCCTTGATGTCCGGAGCGGATGCCGGCCCGCTGGATGTAGCTTTGCCTCAGGAAGCCCCGCTCTCCACCGATAAGACCACCCCGGGCCGGGCCAGGGCGGTGATCGCCGGGCACGTCATCCGGCTGGCCCGCCGTCTCCTCAGGTAGGACGCGCTCCTGCGGCGGCTGACCTTCAATCCCCCCTAAGGCCCATACAGTCTTGCAGATTTGGCGATCAGCGCTTACTATAAGCTTTGCCGGCGATTTCAACTGATACCCATTTGTTATTATTCATAGATGATTCATACTATGACTTTAGCGTGTTTCATGAAATCCCCCCGCCCCCTTTGTCAAAGCGACTGTGTTAGGAGTCAAGCAAAACTTTGTTTAAAAGGGGTTTGATTTTTCAGCATTGCATTAAGAATAACGATCAATTT
>JAFGTO010000490.1 GCA_016934095.1 Candidatus Glassiibacteriota bacterium | reverse complement strand
TTTAAGCGGTCATTACCGTCTTTTTGCTCCTCAGGCCGGTTTCCGGCTCAAGGAGAACGGACCCGGCTACCCGGTGGCCGTTCTTTCCCTCACTCTGCCGAACGCCGTCACCGCCTTTTCGACCTGGGCCGCAGTATGGGCGGCGGACAACTGCACCCTGATCCTGGCCTTACCCCTGGGGACCACCGGGTAGCTGAAAGCCACCGCGTAGATACCCTCGGGCAGCAGGGCTTCCGCGGTCTCTGCGGCCAGGGCCTCATCCCCGTAAAGGACCGGGACTATCGGGTGGGTCCCTTCCGGAACCTGGAAACCTGCCTTGGCCATCCTGCTGCGGAAAAGCCCGGTGTTCCGCCCGAGCCGCTCCAGCAGGCCGGTCGAGTTTTCTACCGTTTCCAGGGCTTTCAGCGTGGTGGCGGCGATCATCGGGGCCAGGGTGTTGGAGAAAAGGTAGGGGCGGGATTTCTGGCGCAGCAGGGCCGCGATCTCTTTGCGCGTGCAGGTGAACCCGCCGGAGGCTCCGCCCAGGGCCTTGCCGAAAGTCCCGGTGACGATATCCACCTTCCCGGCGACACCATTGAGCTCCGGGCTGCCCCTGCCCGTGTCGCCGACCACCCCGGTGGCGTGCGAGTCGTCCACCATCACCAGCGCCCCGTAGCGCCCGGCCAGGCCGCAGATGCCTTTCAGGTCCGCCACGATCCCATCCATGCTGAAGACCCCATCGGTGGCCACCAGTTTTATCCTGGCCCGGGCGGCCTTTTTCAGGCACGCTTCCAGGGCGTCCAGGTCGCTGTTCGGGTAGATCATGCGGCCGGCCTTGCACAGCCGGACCCCATCGATGATCGAGGCGTGGTTCAGCTCGTCGCTGATCACCACGTCCCGGTCATCCAGCAGGGCTTCGAACAGGCCGCCGTTGGCATCGAAACAGGAGCTGTAGAGCACGCAGTCGTCCAGGCCGAGGAACCCGGCCAGCTTTGCCTCCAGGCGCTTGTGCAGGTCCAGGGTGCCGCAGATGAAGCGCACCGAGCTCATCCCGAACCCGTACTGGTCGAGCGCCTTTTTCGCCGCCTCGCGGAGCACCGGGCTGTCGGCGAGTCCCAGGTAGTTGTTGGCGCAGAAGTTGATTACCTCGGAACCGTCCTCCAGCCGGATAACCGCAGACTGGGGGGAGGTGATCACCCGCTCTTGCTTGAACCTGCCCTCCGCCCTGATCTGGCCGAGGGCATCAGCGAACAAATTCCGGCAAGGGTACATTTCGGGCCGTCCTTTCAGTGGTTCATCTCCAGCACGACTTTTACCGCCTGGCCATGCTCCAGGAGCTCGAAGCCGCGCTCGAACTCGTCAAACGGCAGCCGGTGGGTTATCAGCCGGTCTATGCGCTCCTGGTCCCTGAGCATGAAATTCTGGCTCTGGTACCAGGTATCGAACATCCTCCTGCCGTTGATCCCCTTGATGGTCAGGCCCTTGAAAATCACCTCCCTGCCCCAGTCGATAGTGATCCTGTCCGGGGGGATGCCCAGCACGCAGGCGCAGGCACCGTTGCGCAGCAGGTGCAGCCCCTGCTCGATGGCCGCCGGGCTGCCGCTCATCTCCAGCAGCACCTCGGCCCCCAGCCCGTCGCTCAGCTTCATCACCTCGCGCTCGACACCCTTGTCGGCGGGGTTCAGCGCCAGGTCCGCCCCCACCTGGAGGGCGATCTCCCGCTTGCGCGGGTTAGGCTCCAGCACGATGATCCGTGATGCACCGGCATAGCGCGCCACCGCCACCGCAAAGAGGCCTATGGCGCCCGCGCCGGTAATCAGCAGCAGCTTACCGCCCACCGGCTCGGCCATCACAGTGTGCATGGCGTTGCCCAGCGGGTCGAAAACCGCTGCATGGTGGTCGGGGATCTCATCGGGCACCGGCCAGAGGTTGTTGGCGTCAATGCAGATATACTCCGCAAAACAGCCGTCCCGGTCCACCCCGATGATCTTCACGTCCCGGCAGATATGCCCGTTGCCGGTGCGGCAGTAGGTGCAGTGGCCGCAGGTGATATGCCCCTCGGCGCTCACCCGCTGGCCTACTTCCACCTTGGCCGCCATGCCTCCGGCCGCAACCACCTCGCCCACGAACTCGTGCCCGATGATCAGCGGCGGCCTGATCCGCTCCTGGCTCCAGCGGTCCCAGCCATAGATGTGCAGGTCGGTCCCGCAAATGCCAGCCGCCCTGACACGGATCAGGACCTCCCTGGGTCCGGGCTCCGGTACCGGCGCCTCACCGAAAGCCAGTCCCCGTCCGGGACTGAGCTTGAATATCGCTTTCATTTTACGCTTCTTCCAGGAAAGGGTTTAATACCAATTTGACAACAACGGTATGAAAATGTATAGACTTTTTCCAGGGGAGGGCGGAAATCTTTTATACTGTCTTTCCAAGTGCTTTTCCCCAGGAATAGATCTTATCTACCAAATCAAGATAAAAAGTTTGGGAAAAGTAACTATGTTGCTTAGTGGGGGCTGATATACTCATCACGGCTAAACGAGTTTAACAGGCCGGCAGGACCTGTCAAGGCT
>JAFGTO010000489.1 GCA_016934095.1 Candidatus Glassiibacteriota bacterium | reverse complement strand
GGCCTTGACCCCCAGACGCTGACCGTGGCTGTCGCGGCCGTTGCGTGAGCTTCCGACTCCCTTCTTGTGGGCCATACTGTACTCCTTGAAAGATTTATCCAAAAACGATTCGGGTTAATCCCGGAGAGCCTGACAACCGGGCACGCTTCCCTTTGCCGGTTTCTTCCGGCCCAGTGCGGCTCATCAAGCCGCCGGCAAGCCGGTCAGTCTCCTGCTTTTTCCGGAGCTTCTTTTTCTTTCGAGGCCTTGGCGCCGGTTTTACTCTTGGCGGCAGCGGCGGTGGAAGACTTGGCGGATGTCCGCTTCGCAGGCGCGGCCTTTTTGCCGGCCCCGGACCTGGTTCCAGCCTTGGCCCCGGTACCGGCGGCTCCGGCTTTGGTCTTGGCTGCTGCGGTGTCTTTCTTTTTCGCCCCGGTCCCGGCGGCCATGGCCTTGGGTTTCCCGGCAGGAGCAGCCGCAGGCTCTTTCTTTGCGGCTTTAGCTTTCCCGGCCGGTGCTGCGGCAGCAGGCTTTTTCTTTGTAGCTTCAGCTTTCGCTGCAGGAGCCGCAGGTTTCTTTTTCGCAGAAACCTCGACAGCTTTCCTGGCCGGTTTTTGCTCTTTGACTGTGTCGGGCCTGGCTTCCACCGGCTCTTTCAGCTTTTTTTCAACTTTTTCGGCAGCGGCTTTTTTGCCTGTACCCGGCACGATGGACTCGACCAGGATCTCGGTAAATCCCTGCCTGTGTCCCAGCTTGCGGCGATAATCCTTGCGCCTTTTATATTTGATAATGGTTATTTTCTTAGCCCGGCCATGCCGCAGCACCCGGGCATCTGCATAGGCCCCCTCGATGAAAGGGTTGCCGACCTCCACCCGGCCATCCTGGTTGAACAGCAGGATCTGTTCGAGACGCAGCTTCTCGCCGACCGGCAGGTCGAGGGTGGGCACCCGGACCACCGAGTTCTTCTCGATCTTGAACTGCTTGTCGCCGCTCTGAGCTATCGCATACATCGAAGTCAGGGTTCCTCTCGCTTGCGGATTATCTGTGATATTATCTAAAAAAATTAAAAATAAAACTATGGCTTGAAATTGTCAATACAATTACCAGGAAATCTCGATCTCCTTGCGCGTAGGAAGCGAAAGAAGGTTGATCGAGTCCATCCTCATCAGCGGATCATCCCGCAACTGAATGGTCAGGCCGGTCTGGCTCTCCAGCTCCTGGATCATGTTGCCGCCCTGTTCCATCAGGTGGAGCGCCACTACCGGATGGACCCTGATCATCAGCTTGTTCACCTTGCCCGCAGGCGCAATCTTCTTGACCGCCCGCTCGATCTCGCTGACAATCGCCTCCGGAGTAAAGATCCTGCCCCTTCCCTCGCAGGTCGGGCAAGGCTGGGTCAGTGAGTGGTGGAGGCTGGAGCGGACCCGCTGACGGCTCATCTCCACCAGTCCCAGGGGGCTCAGCTCGAAAGCCTTGGTCTTGGCGCGGTCGTACTTGAGGTAGCGCCGCAGCTCGTCCAGCACGGCCTGGCGGTTGTTCTTGCTCTCCATGTCGATGAAATCGCAGACTATGATCCCGCCCAGGTCGCGCAGCCGTATCTGGCGGGCAATCTCCCTGGCCGCATCCAGGTTGGTGCGCAGGATGGTGTCCTCCTGGCTGCGCTCGCCGGTATAGCGCCCGGTATTGACATCGATCGAGACCAGGGCCTCGGTCTGCTCGATCACGATATAGCCCCCGCTTTTCAGCCAGACTTTCCTGTGGAAAATACGCCGGATCTCATCATCCAGCCCGTAGCTGGTGAAAACCGGATCCGGCTTTTTGTAAAGCACCAGCCGGCCGGTCAAACTGGGGGCAATAATCCGCAGGTAATCCTTTATCCTCTTGAATTCCTTCCCGTCATCCACCACCAGGGAATCGACCTTGTCGGTAAAGACATCGCGCAGCAGGCTGCTGATCAGCTTGGTCTCGCGGTAGATCATGCTCGGCGCCGAAGCCTGCGCGGCCTGGCGCTTTACCCGCCGCCAGAGGTTTCTCAGCGACTGGCACTCGGCCTTGAAATCCTCCGCCTTGGTGTCCTCGGCGGCGGTGCGCACTATCAACCCCTCGCGGCTGGTAACGATCTTCTTCATGATATCCCGGATACGGGCCCGCGCGGCCGGGGCCTCGATCTTACGGGAGATGCCCAGGCGGTTGTCGAAAGGCGCATAGACCAAAAGGCGGCCGGGGATGGAAATCTCGGAACTGACCCTCGGCCCCTTGGTGCCGATCGGCTCCTTGGTTACCTGGACCATTATCTCCTGTCCCTCTTTCAACTGGTCCTGGATAGTCTGTATCTTCCGGCGGCGCTTCTTCTTCTCGGCTTCCTCGGCCTGGGCATCCTGCTCGACATCCTTGGTGAAAAGCTCGTTGCCTATGTCGCTGATATGCAGGAACCCCTGCTTGGGCAGCCCTATATCGACAAAAGCGGCCTGCATGCCTGGCAGCACCTTGCGCACGATACCCTTGTAGATATCGCCGACCATGCGGGACTCGCTGTCCTGGTCCACCAGGAGCTCCACCAAATGGCTGTCCTCGAGGATCGCCACCCTGGTCTGATTAAGCTCCACCGAAATAATAATGTCCCGCTTCGGGGACTTGTACCTCTGCTGGTTAGCCATAACTTCTTTCCTGAAAATTGAAGCCTCCCCTTGATCACGCTCAAGGAGAAACTTCCATCGTTAAGGTATTGCCGATTATTTTTCTTCGCTCGCTCCCGCCGCGGCCAAGCCTCTGGGAATGCGCCCGGGTGTTCAATTCATAACGGACTGAAATGCTCCGGCGTCTCATCACTTGCCTTGCCCTTGGCAGCCAATCAAGCCAAATATTTCACTTCGGGTCGTTGGAGTTTTTTTTCAACGGCCCTCTAAAATAACAAGTTTGCACCGGTAACGCCAAGATATCTTTTATCGCCGGGGCTTTAACACTAAAACTCCATGGGGTCTTTGAGAAAATCACCCCGCCTGACATAGGCCCGTACTTTTTCTATGCGGGCGGAAGCCACCTTTCCGTTTTCCAGCTCCAGCAGCCAGGAGAGGAAACGGTCCGGCCTGCAGGCGCCGGGCCCCTGGAGCGCAAGCTCGAAAGTCAGCGACACCCGGTCTCCGGCCGGTTCGCCGGCGGCCACGCTGCCGAGAGCCTCCCCGACTTCCGCCGTGCGGCTCCGCCCCCGGGGGTCGGTCCAGGCGACAGTGGCATCCTCCTCCAGCCGGCGCTGCCTGCACTGCCCGAGATACTCCGCCGGGTCCGCTCCAGCCGCCGGCCCCGGCAGCTCCACCAGCGCACTGTAGGAACAGAGGCAGAGGTCCTGGGCCAGGGGCGGCAGCAGGCCGATCGGCACCGGCCGCACGGCCAGAAAGGCGAAGCCCTCCAGCCCGGAAGAAGCTTGCTCCAGAGCCTGACGGAGCTCCGGCTCCGAAATGTCGGGCAAAGTCTCGACCTCGAAATATTCCGCCCGGCTTTCCAGCCCCAGCGGCAGCGGGGCGGAAAAATGAAGCCGCATCCGCGGGGAGTACCCGGCACTGTAACAGACCGGGACCCCCGAGCGGCGCAGCAGGAACTCGATATTGCGCACCATGTCCAGGTGGCCGTAGAAGCGAAGCAGGCCGTGCCTGGCGTACTGCAGACGCCAGAGCTTGCGATCGAGTTCCTGTGTCGCTACTGGCAGGGTACCGGTGGAAAGCGGCCCGGCTTCAATTTCCGGGGCGCGGTCGGACGGAGTGCGCAGCTTCCTGCAGACCGGGGCTTTCTCCGCCCCGCAGTCCAGGCAGGAACCATCCTTGCAGTCCGGCATCACGAGCCCCTCACGGGCCAGGTCGCGCTGGCCGGCCAGGAACGGCTCGCTAACCGGGGTCCCGACAAAGTGCCAGGGCAGCTGCCGGTCCTCTGCCCGCTTTTCCAGCAGGGACCGCCAGTCGAGCCGGTGGGTCTCGAAAGCTTTCTCCCACAAGGAGAAATCGAAGCGCTCCCCCCAGCCATCCAGGCGGGCTCCGAGCCTCCAGGCGGTCTCCAGCACCCCGGCCATGGCGCAGTCGCCGCGGGCCAGCAAGCCCTCGACCAGGCTTGCCCAGGGGTCGTGTACTTTCAGTTTCACCGAGCGCGCGCGCACCTTGCCCCGGATGCGGGACAGCTTCCCGGCTACTGTTTCCGGGGGCTCCTGGGCTTCCCACTGGAAGGGAGTGCCCGGTTTGGGCACGAACGGGCTGAGAGTAACATTGACATTGTGCCGTCCCGGCACCGACCTGCCCACCGAGGCAACCCTGGAGATCACCCTGGCGATCTCATCGACATCCTCATCGGTCTCCGTGGGCAGCCCGACCATGAAATAGAGCTTGATCAGGGTCCAGCCGCTGCGGAACGCCTTCTCCACCAGGCTGATCAGCTCGCCCTCATCGACCTTCTTGCCGATCACCTTCCTCAGCCTCTCGC
>JAFGTO010000488.1 GCA_016934095.1 Candidatus Glassiibacteriota bacterium | reverse complement strand
GTCAGGGACAAGCTATGCCGTGTCCCGGGATCAATTTAACCGTAATCATTCATATACTAAGATAGCCGTTATCGGCAACGACTGATCTAGTTAGAAAGCCCTGTAGTTACACACCCCGCCTGCCTGCGGCAGGCACCCCTCTCGAAGAGGGGATTTTTTTCGTGCTCTTGTGGCCTGAGATGCTGACCGCGTAAGGACTTGGCTGCCGTATAATATTTTGTTGTGGCGAGGCATGCCTCGCCCGTATTTAGGGCGGCGGGACCTCTGTGCCTGTGTGCCTTTGCCCCTGGTGCCTGTTACTATCAATCCGCGGGCCGGCTGCGAGGCAGCAGGGTTACACACCCCGCCCGCTTTCAGCGGGCACCCCTCTCGAAGAGGGGAATTTTTTCGTGCTCTTGTGGCCTGAGATGCTGACCGCGTAAGGACTTGGCTGCCGTATAATATTTTGTTGTAGGGGCGAGGCATGCCTCGCCCGTTTTGGGGCTTAGTGCCTCTGTGCCTCTGCTCTTTCGTACCAGGTTGAATGTCAGAATCATCACAAAAACTCCGTGGCTGCCCTTCCTTAAGCTCAGAGCCGTATCCCGGCCAGCCGGCCGGCCGAGCGCTCCAGCACCAGCGACCTGAGGGAGTCGAACCAGCTTTCGGCGGGCATCTCGCCGCCGGAGAACTCGGAGTAGGTCTCCAGGAGCCCAGCCAGGTTGGCCTCCTCCACGGTGAGGGCCTTGATGCCCTCGAGCTGGGCCGGGGTAAGCCCTCCCGAGGCGATGATCTCCGGCGCTCCGGCCGAGACTGTCTCCCCGCCGGGGTAGTGCGCCAGGGCGATATGCATGCCGGTAATGAAGCCGGAGGTGGGCACTCCGGCGACTTTCTGCGCCCAGTCGCCCAGTCCTCTGCCCACAAGCGCATCCAGCAGGCCGCGCTGCATGGCCGGCAGGTAATCCACCTGGTAGAAACCCCCGAGACACCTGACACCCCTGGCAAAAGCCAGGGCCGCAAAGCTGGTGAACAGGCAGGGCAGCAGCCGGCGCTCCCCCAGGGCCCGCCGCAGGTCTTCCGGAGCGAGCGGGACCGAGAACCCGTTCCCGGCGACCCCGGTCAGCTCGGGAGCGGAGCCCCGGGACCTCACTGCGAGCGGCAGGCGCCTCCCCTTGGGGTCGACCTGCCAGAAAAAAACCGTGCCGCAGCCGCGCAACTCATCGTGGGAGGGGCCATTATCGTCATTGCTCCCGGCAAGCGTTTCCAGCTTGTGCAGGTCCCAGCAGCCGGACTTTTTGTCGAGGGCTTGGAGCAGGCCCTCCCTCAGCTGCGGGTCGAAAAGCAGGTTGTGCAGCAGGGAGTCCCGGTCGAGCAGGTCCTTCTCGATGAGCGGGCCGGCCACGCGCTCGGCCTCCAGGTAGGCCATCTCGGGCAGCTCCTGGCGCAGGGGCGGGGCGAACATCCTTTTCCAGACCGCCCGGTTGAGCACCACGGCCTGGTCGGAATAATCCTGCAGGTTCAGCACCTCGCTACGGCCGTATTCCTCCTGCAGCAGGGCGGCGAGGCAGTTTTTTTCGTTCTCCAGGATCATGCTATCTGCATAAAGCTGCCGCACTTTCTCCAGTGCCCGGTCAACCATCTCTCCGGTGAGCGGCCCGGCCACACTGACCAGGGCCTGGGAATACCTGGCGGGAATAAGCGGCACTTTAAGGTATGCTGCGGAAGTATCTGCAGAGTTCGAGGGTTTTTTTCGCCTGGCGAGGACAATCCCGCGGGGGAAGCTGAAGTTGTTCAGCGGCACGGTGCCGAAAGCCAGCACCGGGACCACGGGAAGGGTGCCGGGCGGGCCTGCGGGCAGCCGGGGCAGGGCGAAGATGATCGTGCCCTGGACAGTCAGGGACTTGTAGTCCACCCCGTGGTGGTTGGCGGTCAGGGCGACCGGGGTCTCGGCAAAGTGCCGCTCGAGCAGGGCGGCGGCCCCGCTGCCGAGCAGCCTGCGAGCATAGGCGCTCACCGTCCCGACCAGGTCATCAAGCGGCTGGACCGCCTGCGCCCGGTACCCGTAGAGGTCCCGGGCATATTCCTCCAGGGTGAGCCGCCCGTACTCCCGGACAGTCCAGGCCACTCCCGGGAGCTTTTCCAGGACGCTTTGGTAAATCTCTTCCAAAGGAAAGGCCTTGGCTTGAGTGTCTCCGGAGCGGACTGGAACAGGCCCGGCCCGCGGATGCCCTACCTCCTGCCGGGGCCGTAGAGGATAACTCCGGGTTTGCGCCCGGTGTGCTCCCCGCGCTCCAGCACCACGGTCCCATTGACCAGCACGTACTCCACGCCCGCCGGGAACTGGTGCGGATCGCTGAAAGTCGCCCTGTCGGCAATGCGCCCCGGGTCGAAGAGGAACAGGTCGGCGGCCATGCCGGCCTGCACCAGTCCCCTGTCCCGCAGGCCGATCTTTTGCGCGTTCATCCAGGTCATCTTGAGGATCGCGGTTTCCAGGGGCAGCACTTTTTCCTCGCGCACGTACTTGCCGAGGATGCGGGGGAAAGTACCGTACCAGCGTGGATGGGGCTTGCCCCGGCCGAGCACGCCGCCGGGTTTGACCGCCGCACCGTCCGAGCCGAACGACACCAGCGGCGAGGCCATGGCAGTGCGTACATCCTCCTCGGTCATCAGGAAAAAGATAGTCGGCACCGAGCCGTCCTCTTCCAGCAGCAGGTCGTAGAGCACGTCCGTTGGCTCGGCGGCTCCCCGCCCGGCGATCACCCGGTCCATGGTCATCCCGGCCAGGCTGCGGTTTTTTTCGGCCCTGGTTGAGACGATCAGCATGCTCTCCCAGCCTGCACTGGCGGTGTAGTGGTTGTACCAGCCGGGGAGCCCGCCGGCGTAGAGGATCCGGCGGAATTCGGCACGCTGCGCAGGGTCGCGCAGGCGCTCGAGCATGGCCTGCCTGCCGCCGTTCCAGCCCGAAGGGGGAACCAGCGAGGCCAGGTCGTTCTGGCCGGCGATGTAGGGGTACATGTTGGCGGTCGCCTGCACGCCCTCTGCACGCGCCTGCTCGAACCTGGCCAGCACCCGGCCCATCTGTCCCCACAGCTTGCGGTCGGCGATTTTCAGGTGGAGCACGTCCACCGGGACCCCTGCCTCGCGGCCTACCAGGAAAGCCTCGTCCAGGGCTTCGAAGATCCTGTCGCCCTCATCGCGGATGTGGGTCGAATAGAGCCCCCCGTGGCGGCCGGCGGCCCTGGCCATGGCGATCAGCTCCCCGGTGGTCAGGGGGCTGCCCAGCAGAGCGGTGGCCACTCCCAGGGCGCCTTCCCGCATCGCCTGTTCGACCGCTGCGGCCATGCGCTCGATCTCCCCGGCCGAGGCCGGCCGGTTGGTGTCGCCCATCACGAAGCGCCGCACGGTCATCGAGCCGACATACGAGCCCACGTTGACCGAGGTGCCGGATGTTTTCAGCCGGTCGAAGTATTCACCCAGGGCGGCCCAGTCGATTTCCACCCCGCAGGTCGGGCTTTCGATTCTTCCGTGGTCGCTCTCCTCCGGCCGGAAAGGGCCGGCCGAAGTGGCCTCGCCGATGATCTCGGTGGTTACGCCCTGCCTGATCTTGCTCTCGGCGCCGCCATCCACCAGCAGGGCGTAGTCCGAGTGGCTGTGGATGTCGATAATCCCGGGGGCGACCGCCAGGCCGCGGGCATCGATCACCGCTGCCGCATCCGCCCGGGACAGTTGTCCCACCGCCGCGATTTTACCACCCTTGACCGCCACATCGGCGTAGATGCCCGGCGCACCGGTGCCATCCAGCACCAGAGCCCCGGTAATCAGGATATCGTACCCTGGTTTCTGCTGCGGGGCCGTGCTGCAGGCGCAAAGCAACAGGAAAGCCAGGGCCCGGAACAAACGCTTATCAGGAGGAATCATGGTCGCCTCTCTGCAGGCCGGTTAATTTTCCGGGGGAAGGTTTTTCTTCTTGGGGACCTTGCTTTCGAAGACCGAGTAGACCGTGGGCACGAAGACCAGGGTAATCAGGGTCGAGCTGAGAAGCCCGCCGATCACCGCCCTGGCCAGCGGGACCTGCGTCTCCGCTCCTTCGCCGATGCCGAAGGCCAGGGGTGCCAGTCCGAGGATGGTAGTCATGGCGGTCATCAGGATAGGCCGCAGCCGACGCTTGCCCGCCTCCTCGATCGCCTGGCGCAGGGGCATCCCGTCCCGGCGGCGCAGCAGGTTGGTATGGTCCACTAACAGGATGGCGTTGTTGACAACTATGCCGCCGAGCATGATGCAGCCGATGAAAGACTGGACATTGAAAGTCGTGCCGGTGAGGAAGAGCAGCAGGATCACCCCGATGGCGGCCATCGGCACGGAGAACATCACTACGAACGGGTCGCGCAGCGACTCGTACTGGCAGGCCATCACCATGTAGACCAGTACCAGCGCCAGGAAGAAGCTCAGCAGCAGCTCGCGGAAGGCTTTCTGCTGTTCCTCGTAGTCGCCGCCGAAGACGAGGCTGAAGTCCCGGGGCACCGGCACCGAGGTCAGCCCCCGGCGTATGTCCGCGATGATCGAGCCCATGTCGCGCCCGCTGATATTGGCCGAGATCATGACCACGCGCTCCTGGTCCTTGCGCTCGATAAGGACCGGGCCGGTCTGGTTTTTGAGCTGCACGACGTTTCGCAGCACTACCGGCTGCCCGTCGTAATTGGACAGGATCAGGTCCAGGATCTCGCTCAGATCCATCTGCTCGGCGTCCTTGAGCTGTACCAGGATCCTGAATTCATCCCCGCCTTCATGGTAGTACCCGGCGGGGGTGCCGGACAGCACGGTCTGCAGGGTATTGGCGATCTGGGAGACGGTGAGTTTCATGTCGGCCGCTTTTTGCCGGTCCACGATGATCAGCTCTTCCCGGACCCCCACCTCGCGGCTTATCTTGGCATCGGTTACTCCCTCGACTTTTTCCACGACCTGGAGTACCCGGTGCGCCAGGGCGTCCGCGGTTGCCATCTCATGGCCGCGGACCTCGACCTCGACCCGCTCCGTGCCGCCGCTGACTATGCGGAAGAGGAAGAGTCCCTGTCCGGCGCGGGTGCGGATGATCACCCCCGGGATATTCGCCAGTCTCTCCCTGAGCACCCCTGCGATCTCTTCACTGGAGCGCCGGCGCTCGGCCATAGGCACCAGGGCGATACTCATTTCCCCGGTATGGGAGCCCGAGGTCCGCCAGCCCACGCCGCCGAGACGGGTCACCGTGTTCCTGGTCTCTGGGACAATTTGATTGACCACGGCCTGGATGTCCTCGAATTTCTGGTCCAGGACCTCCACCCGGGTACCTACATCCATTTCCGCGCTCACCCGCACCTCGCCCTCATCGGCCTGGGGCATGAATTCCACCCCGATCAGGGGAATGAGGGCCAGGCTGGCCAGGAAAAGCGCCACCGTGCAGGCGACCACCAGCAGGCGGTGGTCCAGGGCGTAATGCAGCAGGTCTCGGTAACGGTTTTCCAGCCGGTTGAAAAACCTGGTGCTGAGCCGGAACAGACGGTTGACCCAGGCCGCCCTGTAGGTGTGGTCGTGCGGGGCGGAGTGGAGGGTGTTGGCTGCCAGCATCGGGACTACTGTAACTGCCACGAACAGCGAGCAGAGGAGCGAAAAACTCACCACCAGCGAGAGCTGCTTGAACATCACCCCGGACATCCCCCTGACAAAGACCAGCGGCAGGAAGACCGCCAGGGTGGTCAGTGTGCTGGCCACGATGGCGGAGGTTACCTCCTCGCTCCCCGCGACCGCGGCCTGTTCGCTGCCGGAGCCGGACTCCCTGAGGCGGAAGATGTTTTCCAGGACGACTATCGAGTTGTCCACCAGCATGCCGATGCCCAGGGCCAGGCCGCCCAGGGTCATGATGTTCAGGGTGAAGCCGCCGAAATAGATCAGGGCGAAGGTGGCTATGATCGAGACCGGTATGGCGGTGGCGATGATCCCCGTGCTGCGGATGTCGCGCAGGAAGAACAGCAGCACGAAGATGGCCAGTATCCCGCCGTAGAGGGCCATTGAGCCCACGTTGGTGATCGAGCGCTCGATATATTCCGAGGTGTCGATGATCGGGGTGAGCTGGATTTGCGGGAAGTCCCGGTTGATCAGCTCGATCTCCGCCAGGACCCCCCTGGCGACCTCGACCGTGTTGGTGCCGGACTGTTTCCTCACCCCCAGGCGCACGCCCGGACGCCCGTTGACCCGGACAATCTGGGTGACCCTCTCCCAGGAGTCCTCGACACTGGCTATTTCCTTGAGCTGGACCGGCACGCCCTGCTGGACCGCGATGACCGTGTTCCTGATCTCGTCCAGGTCGCTGTAATGGCCCGGCGTGCGGATCATCACCTCGTAGACACCCCGGTCTATCGTACCGGCCGGGAGGTTGATATTCTCGGCGCGGATCCTTCCCAGGATCCTGTCCAGCGACAGGCCGAGGGCCTTGATCTTGTCGGCGTAGAGGTTGACGTGGATCTCGCGGTTGAGGCCGCCAAAGACATCCAGGCTGGCCACGCCCGGCAGGCGCTCGATCCGGTATTTGATCTGGTCGTCGATTATCCTGCGCATCTGGACAGGGTCCAGGTTGCTGTAGGCCCCGAGGATCAGGATGGGGAAGCTGGCCAGGTCGAATTTCCTCAGCGAGGGCCTTTCGGCGTCCTCCGGTAGACGGGTAATTACGCGATCCAGGCGGTCCCTGATGTCATTGGCCGCCGCATCGAGGTCCGTGCCCCAGGTGAAAGTAACCCGCAGCCGGCTCTGTCCCTCGGAGGAAACGGAGGAGACTTCCTCCATCCCGGGTACCGCGCTCATGGCCTCCTCGAGCGGCCGGGTGATCAGCTCCTCTATTTCCTCGGCGCTGGCGTTTTCGTAGGTAGCATAGATGCTCAGGGTGGGATAGGTGATCTCGGGCATGAGGTCGATGGGCAGGCGGATGAAAGACACCCCGCCGATCATGATCACGATCAGCATCACCATGATGGTGAAGATCGGGCGGTGAACCGAGAACTTGGAGAGTCTCATGCTCCTGCTCCGCTGCTCTGCCCGGGCGCCGGCGCGGGGATGCCCGGGCTTGCCGTGCCTGTGGTCCCATTCGGGGAATGGGAGAAAAAACCTCGCCTTCAGGCGGAAACTTAAGTAAGCCCTGCAGGGGCCGGTTGTATCCGCCGACTCAAGTCAGCGGTATTGAAGCGGAAATCGTAAAGAACCGCCGCTTGAAAGCGGCAGCCTTCAATAGCCGCGTATTACGGATTGATCCGTTCGAGCATAAGGCTGGCAGACCTACCGGCTTCAACCGGTAGTAGTTTATTCTCCGTATTTCGGTACAGTGATCGAGGCGCCGTCCTCGAGCAGGTGCTGCCCCATGCTGACCACCGAGCCGGAGACCGCCGGCTCGACAACCTCGGCCAGCTCTCCGTTGACGATTCCCAGGGCCACCGGGACAAAACGCACTTTCAGGCTCTGGGTGTCGGCCAGGAAGATACCCTGCCTGCCTTCCCGTCTCACCAGGGCCACCAGCGGGATGACCGTGGCCTGCCGGCGGGTACCGAAAACGATCTTGGCGCGGATGAACATCCCGGGTTTCAGCAGGTTGTCCTGGTTGGGGATCTCTATCTCCACCCTGGCCTGCCGGGAGGTTTCCTTGAGCAGGGGGGCGATGCGGGCGATCCTGCCGGAAAAAGTCCTGCCGGGGAACGCATCCGTGGTGATCACCGCTTCCATCCCGTCCTGCACTTTCGGGTAATCCCGCTCGATGATATGGATGACCGCGATCAGGGAATTGATGTCCAGGATGGAGACGATAGCGGTGTTGGGAGTAAGCATGGCCCCTTCATCCATGTACCGCTCCCCGACGAACCTCACCTGGGAGTTGTGGTCGCCCTTTTCCCAGGATGCGCGGATCTCGGTATAGGCCAGGCGCACCAGGGACTCTCTCAGGGCGGCTTCCCTCTGGGAAAGCTGCGCCAGGGCGACCTTATACCTGGCCTCCTGAGCATTACAGCGCGCCTGGGCTGCATCCAGCTCGGAGTCGGAGGCTATCCCCTGCTGGTGGAGGGGCCGCACCCTCTCGAACTCCCGGCGGGACACTTCCAGCGAGCTCCGAGCTTCCTCGATGTTGGCCTTGACCACCTCCAGCTCGGCCCTGGCTTTGTCCACCTGCTGGGCGTATTCATCATCATTCAGCACGGCGATCAACTGATCGAACCGCACGGGGTCGCCGATATTCACCAGCACCCTCTCGAGGCGCCCGGAGATTTTCGGGGCCACGGTGTACTGGGACCTGGGCAGCAGCGACCCGGTGAAATACCCGACATCTTCGAGGTCAGCCTTCCGGACAGGGGCAAGCTCGACCGCGACAGTTGCAGTACCGTTCTGCCCGGTATCGCCGCCGGAGATAAAAATCTCCTGGTAGAGCCGCCAGCCCAGCAGGGCCGCCAGCACGACAATGATTGCCGGCTTGTAATTTTCCTTGATCTTATCTTTCATCCCGGGTCCCTTATCTCAAACTTCAGCACAGGTCAAAAAGTAACGTCCAGGTTTCGGCTGAGCAGGTGCGGACAACTCTCCATGCTAATACAATCAGTCCCCGGTGTCAACGTGGATGAAGGGCTTTCCCGGCCGCCGGCTTCCTTTTCCCGGGAGCCGGCACATTTGTTTAGGGTGGTGCGGGGAAATGCTGCAGGATGAAACAGGTATTTTACAGGCCGGACAGGTTCATCGCCGGAGAAAGTAATCCCGGGAGGACCTTACTTGCTCCCGTTATTTTAAGTATCCCTATTCCGCCCACCAGTTGTTGAGCACGGTCAGGAATTCTGTTTTTCCGCGAAACTCGAGCACCACCTGGTTTTCCACAGGCAGGACAGCCGAGGCCTGCTCCCCGGGCAGGGGCCCCACCGAGCCGTTGAGGTAGAGCACCGCCGGGGTG
>JAFGTO010000487.1 GCA_016934095.1 Candidatus Glassiibacteriota bacterium | reverse complement strand
GTTCTATGTTCTTATATTTATAGTTTATAATAGTTTTTCCCTTAATGTTCCTGCCGGTGCCCGGTAAACGCCGGCCCGGGCCGTCGGCTGAACGGCCGACAGGTGTGTGGGCGAATATGTCTTCTGAGAGGAAGCTGTTTTTTTTCCAGGCGGTCGGGATCATTGCCGCCGCAGCCCTGGCGGGGCTGGCAGCCAACTTTGTCAGCGGGATACCGCTGGCCGGCGGCCTGGAGGAGGTCCGGCAGGTCCACCAGGGTCAGGACCTGCCGGAAAGCCCCGGCATCCATTACCTCGACACCGGGGCGGCCGGGTTCTTTTACCGGAGCGGCCGCGGGGTGATTGTCGATGCCCGGCCGCCGGCCGAGTACGCCAGGGGACACCTGCCCGCGGCGGTCTCCTGCTTTGTCTACGACCTGGATGACTACCTGCCCGGGCTGCTGGCTGCCGCCGGTTTCGAGACTCCGCTGATGCTCTACTGTAACGGGGAGGACTGCGAGGACAGCCGTTTCCTGGCCGAGGCGCTCCGGGAGGTGGGTTACCGGCTGATCTATGTCTGTCTCGGCGGGTACGACGGGTGGCTCGAGGCCGGCCTGCCCGTGGAGGCCGGCGCCGGCCCGGAAAAAGCCCCCGGGGAGCATCCCGCAGCCACGGCCGCGGTGGATTTCACCGCCCTGGTCCCTGAATCCGCCTGGCTCGGTATCGACTTGCTGATCCTGGTATACGGGCTGGCCGTGTCGTTCCTGCTGGTCAGAGGCAGAAAGGAAAGCCCCCTGGCCGCCGCCGGGCTAAAGCTGGTAGGAGTGCTATTCGTGGCCGCCTCGCTGCATAAGATCGCCTCGCCGCTGGAATTCGCCCGGGTGATCCATAATTACAGGATACTGCCCGGGGTGCTGGTCAATCCCGCGGCCGTTATCATGCCCTGGGTCGAGCTGAGCTGCGGGGTGCTGCTGGTGCTGGGGCGCATGAGACACGTTTCCGCCTCGCTGCTGGCCGGAATGATCGGCATCTTTATCCTGGCGGTGGGGTTCAACCTGGCCCGGGGGCTGGACTTCGACTGCGGCTGTTTCGGCGCCGGGCATACCCCGCCCTGGCAGATCCTGCTGAGGGATGCAGGCCTGCTGCTCTGCTGCCTGCCCGGGCTGCAGGGCATGGTGGGCAAAGCCCGTAAGGCTTGAGGGGCAGGCTGCAATTCCGGTAATTTGCCCGGGAGCGGCGTTTTCAGCGGGCGGCCCGTTAAAACCCTGGCCGCCCTGTGGGGTATAAGACTGAAAGAGATATTTAAACCGTATTAAGGAGCAGCTCGTGAGCCGCTCAGGACCGAAGATAATACTGCTGGTGGTTTTCCTGGTGGCGGCGGGCTCCGGGGCTGCCGCGACGAACCTGGACAAGCGCATGCTCGGCAACCTGCTGCAGATCTCGACCAGCCTCGAGCGCGCCGGCAGGCTGGAGGATGCAATCCAGGTCCTGCTGCCGCACTACCAGGATGCCAGGGTACTCAACCGCCTGTTCGACCTTTACTCAAAAAACGGCAAGCCGGCGGAGTTCCTGGCTCTGGCAGAAAAGGAGTACTCCGGGGAGCCGGAGGATGAGCTGCTGCTGGCGGTTTACCTCCGGGCCCTGGGTGCGGTGGGGCTTGACGACAGCCTCGCCCACGTAGGCAGGCGCTATATCGCCCGCTCGCCCCAGGAGGAGATGCGCTACCGGCTGGTTGCCGGGCAACTCCGCCGCAGCGGCAGCCCGGAGCGGGCGCTCGGGCTTTGCCTGGAGGCACGAAAGGTACTGGGCCGGCCCGGGATCTTGCGGCGAGAGACCGCCGAGGTGCTGATCGACCTGGGGCGCTTTGACCAGGCAATGGACGAGCTGCTTTCCTACCTGGAATCGAATCCCAACGAGCTGCCGGTTGTCCAGAGGCAGGCTTACCGTATCCTTGACCAGGGCGAGCCGGGAAGCAGCCTGCTGGTGGAGCGCCTGGAGAAAGCCCTGGCCGGGGTTTCCTCCAAACAGTACGGGAGCGCCCTTTTAGCCATGTCGGTTGACATCGATCTCACCCTGGGGCGGAGCGACCAGTCTTTTGCCCGGCTGCGCGAGCTGCTGGACGGGATGGCTCCCGGCCAGGCCGGCGGCCGGCTTGCCCTTTTCATCGCCAGGGCGCTCAAGCTGGAGAATTACGCTCTGGTGCTGAGAGCTTACACCCTGGCCGATTCGCTGGGCTTGATGGACAGGGGCAAAGCCCTGCTGGAGAAGGCCGAGATCCGGCTCAGGATGGGTGAAGTCGAGGGTGCGGAGGGCGAGCTGCTCGAGCTCGCCGCGAGACGGGAGGATAAAAAGCTGCGGGTACAGGCCATGAGACGGCTGGGAGAGATGTACCTCGAGTGGGTCGACCGTCCGGCCGATGCTCTGCGCTGGTACCGCGAGCTGGAGAAGACCGGTGGGGCGGAGGACCTCGACCTGGGTGAGATGAAACTAAAGATAGCCCAGAGTTTTATTCGCTTAGGCCAGCTGCATGAGGCGCGCAGCCTCTGCGATAATCTGCTGGCGGCCGGGCGGGAAAACCCCGGGGACTTTGCCCGCATACTGCTGGTCAAGGCGGACCTGCATTTTTACCTGGGAGAGCCGGACAGCGCTTCCGCCGCCTACTCTGCGGCCGCCAAGTTCCTGATCGGCGAGCCTGAGGCCAATGACGTGCTGGAAAGGGTCTACCTGATCCAGAACGACAAGAGCCCGGGAGCCGTAATCAGCTCCAGGGTGGGCAGGGCCTTGTACCAGGCGCTTTGCGGGAACCTGCAGGAGGCCGCCGGGCAATTCCAGGAGACCCTCCAGCTTGCCGCCGACTCTGCCTACCGGGCCCAGCTTTACTACCAGATGGGGCGGATGTATGAGGCTGCCGGCGAGTTTCCCC
>JAFGTO010000486.1 GCA_016934095.1 Candidatus Glassiibacteriota bacterium | reverse complement strand
CCGCGGGTCTTCTCCGCGAACCCCTCGGGCAGGTCGCCCTTGACCCCGCCGATCTGCACGTAGGAGACAGTTATCCGCGCCCCGGTGAGCCATTCGATCAGGTCGTAGAGGTATTCCCGGGCTTTCATGAAATAGAGGAAGACTGTCATGGCCCCCAGCTCCATGGCGGCCGCGGCGATACAGGTCAGATGGTCCACCAGGCGGCTGAGCTCGCAGGTGATTACCCGGATGTACTGGCAGCGCTCCGGGGTGGTTACCCCGAAGAGTTTCTCCACGGCCAGTGCGTAGCCCACATTGTTGATCAGCGGGCTGACATAGTTCAGCCGGTCGGTGTAGGGGAAAGCCCGTCCCCAGCCCACGTGCTCGCAGTCTTTCTCGAAACAGCGGTGGAGGTAGCCGATCTCTACCTCGGCACCTGCGACCCGCTCGCCCTCGAGCTCGGTGATAATGCGGATCACCCCGTGCATGGCCGGGTGGGAAGGCCCGATATTGAGCAGCATGCTCTCGGTGCGCCTCTCTTCGCTGTTTCCGCTGGCTTCCGACATCTTGATCCCGGGTGAAAGTAATACTCAGTTCTTGGGGCCGATAAGCGGCTGACGCTTGTTGATCGGGTAGTCCCGGCGCAGCGGATGGCCCTCGAACGGCTCGTACATCAGCAGGCGTTTCAGGTTGGGGTGCCCGGTGAAGACGATGCCGAACATGTCCCAGGCTTCGCGCTCCAGCCAGTCGGCGTTGGGGAAAAGGTCGCTGATTGTGGCGATCTCGCAGCTTTTTTCCTCGAGCTGCGCCCTCAGCCTGACCCGCTCGCCGGTGCGCAGGTTGTGAAGCTGGTAGACCACTTCGAACCGGGGCGTGCGGGGGAGGTAATCGACCCCGCAAAGGTCCGCCAGCATCTCGAAGCCGGCCTGGGGACCGTCTTTCAGAAAGGAGACAATCTCGTGGATCCGCGCCGGGTCCACCACCGCCACTGCATCGCCCTTGTCCGGCCCGCATTCAAGGACCGCCCCGGCGAACCGGGTCTTCAGGGTTTCGAGAACGTTGTTTTTACCGGTTTTTTCCATGACAGCTCTCTTCGAGGCTCGGTTTTCGCTGCCGGGCCGGGGTGAGAATCGCGGTCCCGGCCAGTGCGGAGCGGCTCCTTGCCGGAGTCTTCAATAGTCCTGCTTCTGCCGGGCGATTTTTTCCTGCAGCATCATGATGCCCTGGAGCACGGTCTCGGGACGGGGAGGGCAGCCCGGGATGTAGACATCCACCGGGATGATCGTATCGATGCCCTGCACGGTGGCGTAGTTGTCGTAGAACCCGCCGGTACAGGTGCAGACACCGAAAGCGATGACCCACTTGGGCTCGCACATCTGGTCGTAGACCCTTTTCAGCAGGGGAGCGATCTTGTGGCTGATCGTGCCCACCACGAACAGCAGGTCGGCCTGGCGTGGGGTGAAACGGGGAAAAGCCGCGCCGAACCGGTCGAGGTCGTAGTGGGAGCTGGCCAGCGACATGTACTCCATGCCGCAGCAGGCGGTGACAAAAGGGTAGGGGAAGATCGAGTACTTCCGCGCCCAGCCTATGGCTTTATCCAGGCGGCTGGTCAGGAAATTGTCGCCGCCCAGCAGCGGTCTCAGTGCCATTCGAGCCCCCCCCTGGCCCATTCGTAGACCAAGCCGAAAAAGAGCACCGCCACGAAGAACATCGCCGCGAAAAAGCCGTATTTACCCAGCTCGCCGAAGGCGGCCGCCCAGGGGTAGAGGAAGACTACCTCGATGTCGAACACGATGAACAGGATGGCCACCGTGTAAAAATGCACCGGGAAGCGCTTGCCCGGCTCCTCGAATGGCCTGTTGCCGCACTCGAAAGGCATCTGTTTCTCTTCAGTCATCCTGGTCCTGGGGCTGATCAGCGCGCTCAGTCCCAGGGCGGCGCCGACCATAAAGGCCGCGGCCAGGAAAGTAAGCAGTATGGGCAGGTAGCTAGGCATGGAGCGTACAGGTAGATCGGTTCGCAAACTGTGGGATTACAACGACTGGCGAGAATTTCAACAATTTTACACTCCCGGCCGTCGTTTGTCCAGAACTTTGTTATGATCAGGGCCGGAGGCGACCAGCACCCCTGGCCTGGTTGCTCTTTATCTCTAGCCCGGATAATTCATAAGGACTTTGTCTTGTGCATCTTAAGACGCCGGTGGGCGCGGGCTGGCAGCCTTTTTGCTTTGGCACTGGTATTCGGATAAACCGACCGGCGGGAGGAGGGCAAAAAGGATGCCAGCCCGCGCCTGACAGGGCACAGGGCTTACTCGTTGCTAAAATTTATGAATAATCCGGGCTAGATATGAATTGCCCGGCCCAGGGCGGCGGCCGCCGCCTCCATCACCGCTTCCGAGAGGCTCGGGTGAGGGTGGACCGTGCTCTCCAGACTCACGGCCCCGGCTTCCAGGGTCATGGCCAGGGTCGCTTCCGGGATCAGCTCCACCGCCTCGGCACCCAGGATGTGGACTCCCAGGATCTTGCCATCCTCCTTATCGACCACCGCCTTGACCATCCCTTCCGGCTCGCCGTTTGCCAGGGCCTTGCCCAAAGGCCGGAACGGGAAGCGCCCCACGGTTATCTCACGGCCGGCTTGCCGGGCCTGTGCCTCGGTAAGTCCCACCCGGGCAAGCTGCGGCTGGCAGTAGGTGCAGCCCGGTACCAGGTCCGGGTCCAGGGGCTGGACCTGGTGTCCCAGGAGCGCCTCGACTGCCAGGGCGGCTTCCCTGCTGGCGGCGTGCGCCAGCAGCGGAGGGCCGATACAGTCGCCGATGGCCCGGATACCCTGTGCGGTGGTTGCATAGTCCGGCCGGACCTTGATGAACCCTTTTTCCACCTCTACCCCGGCCTCTTCCAGCCCGATGCCCTCGACATTGCCGGCCACGCCCACCGCCACCAGCACCAGGTCGCAGGCGATTTCTTCCACCTCTTCCCCGGATGACACCCTGACAGTGCAGCCGCGCCCGGCATCTACAGCCACCCCCTCCACCCGGCTGCCGGTAAGCAGCCTCATTCCCTTGCGCCGGTAGAGCCTGGCCAGCTCGGCGGTAAGCTCCTCATCCTCCAGGGGCAGTATCTGCGGCAGGATTTCCACCACGGTTACCTGCGAGCCGAAAGTGT
>JAFGTO010000485.1 GCA_016934095.1 Candidatus Glassiibacteriota bacterium | reverse complement strand
TTTCCCCTTGATGGGGACTGGAGGGAAAATTCTCCTCTCCAAGAGGGGTGCCCGCTGAAAGCGGGCGGGGTGTGTAATCCAGCTGCCCCGCAGGTTCGGGCCTTTGTATAATTCCGGGCGTGTCAACTTTCACCGCCTTATTCAACCATTTCCAGCACGGCAATCGCGCCGGAATAGTTGCCCCTGAGCGGCAGGGACAGTCCGCCGGCCATCAGAAATTCACCCCTTGCCTTACTCACTCCCTGGTCGGTTTTCACCCGGTAGACGGCATCCGGGTCCAGGCCCTGCAGCACGAGCCTGTCGCTCAGGCTATAGCCCCCGTCGGCCCCGGGCAGGGTCTCCAGGGTTTGGAACGTGAACAGGACCGAGCTTTTCCTGTCCCTGCTGACAAACTGCACGGCCATCCTGCTCTCCTCGAAGGGATCGCGCAACCGGTACTGGTCGCCGAACTGGATTGTCGGCCGCAGATCTTTGTAAAGGGCGACCATCTCGGACGCCAGGGCCTTGTCTTCCTCGCTCCAGCTCGTAATGTCGCCGCCGATTCCCAGGTTGCCGGCCATCGCCACCTGGAAGCGGAATTTCAACGGGGTCGTCTTATTGTGCCACTCCTCGTCGGTCACCCAGTTGACCATCGTCTTGGCGGGCAGGGCGTGCGAGTAACCGTACTGGATATGCATCCTGTCGCCGGGGTCCGTGTTGTCGCTGGTCCACACTTGGTCCGTCAGCTCCAGCAGGCCGATATTGACCCGCCCGCCGCCTCCGGCACAGTTTTCGATCGTGATTCCGGGGTGCCGCCCGCGGATAGCGGCGAATACTTCCCGAAGGTTCTGCACGTAGCGGATCCGCAGCTCCCGCGCTGTGGCCGGGTTCTCGCCCGGCCAGCCGGCCTCGGATACACTGCGGTTCATGTCCCACTTGATAAAATCGATCTCGTTTTCGCTCAGCAGTCTGTCCAGCCAGGCAATCGTAAACTCTTTCACGTCGTCGCGCGCCATGTTGAGTATAAGCTGGTTGCGGTGCTCGTGCGCCCGTCGGTGCTGTGTCTGGAGCACCCATTCCGGGTGGCTGCGGTACAGGTCGCTGTTGGCGTTGACCATCTCCGGCTCGACCCAGATCCCGAAATCCATGCCCAGGGATTTGACTTCCTTGATCAGCGGGCCGAGGCCACGGGGGAACTTAACCGGGTCCGGCTCCCAGTCGCCCAGCCCGCCGCGGTCGTCATTGCGTCCCCTGAACCAGGCGTCGTCCACCACGAACAGCTCCACTCCCAGCCGGGCGGCCTGCCGGGCGAGCACGATCTGTTGCTTCTCGTTGATATTGAACGTGGTGGCGTACCAGCTGTTGTAAAGCACCTTGGAGGGTATGGACGCATTGGGCTGTGGGAGCACGTAGTCCAGCATGTAGCGGTGCATCCGCAGGCTGGCCCCGCCGGGACCGTTATCGCTGTAGCCGAAAACCATTTTGGGAGTGGTGAAACTCTCTCCGGCTTTCAGGTTCCAGTGGGTGTCCCAGAAATTGATCCCGCCCTTGATCTGGAGGCGGTTGTTGGGACTGATATAGAAATCCAAGCTGTAGTTGCCGCTCCAGGCGATTGCCCCGAACCAGACCGGCCCGGACATTTCATCGTTATCACCCATCGGGCGGACCAGGAAAAACGGCAGGTGCTCGTAGCTTTTCATCGTGCGCGCCGAGAGCGTTTTCGTACCTATAGTCAGCCGCGTGCGCTGGCGCAGGAACTCCCGTCCCCAGCCGCCGCCGAACTGGATCAGGTCGTAGGCGCCCGCCGGAAGCTGCACGCTGCCGGAGCCGGCGTTTTCAAGCAGGATATCCTCCGCTCCGGTGTTGGAGAGCACCAGCCATTTTTCGTAGATATCCAGCTCCGGGATCACACGGATGTATTCCGAGACGTTGAACGGATAGTGGGTGTCTTTCATGTCCAGGCGCAGGTACGGGCAGCCATCCAGCTCGCCGGTTTCGTGGCCCGTGCAGACCAGCTCCAGCTCCCGGACCCCGTCGGCAAACACCACCTCCAGCAGTGGGTCATCTTCCATGAAACCGCCGCGGTAGGGGATTTCCCGGTGAATTGTACCGATAACCGGTGGATTATCATACTCCGGGTAGCCGAAAACCCGTGTGCCGGAAAGCGGACCGAAATAACCGGCCGCCAGGTCGCCGTCACGGCCGAGCACGATCTGGTGGGTCGTGCTCCGAGTGTTGATTGTCCAGCGGTCCGGGTCCCTGGAGAAACTGACAGCTTCCCCGCTTTCCCCGGCAAACACTGCGATTGCCGGAACCAGGACTGCAACCTGCAACATGATTAATGTGGCTACATTCAGGATCTTCATTGAGCCCGGCCTCCAGAATAAACATATCGGAATGCAAGAAAAAAGCGTTACGCTGAAGAAATTTCATATAAGTAGGAGTGTAACAAGGAAAGCATGCTATACCTTCATTTGGTATAGATCCCTTTGCAGCACGACACATTCGAGCTTTCCAACTTTTCCCTTGACGGGGACTGGAAGAAAAATTTCCCTTGATAGAGGAGGATTGGCTCTCCTCCCCTCCCCAAGGCTATTAAGTATCCGTGGCTGGGTTGCCTCGCTTCCCTGCGCGCGGAAGAGGAACACGGGGATAACTTTTTGACCCAACTCGCGTTGTTCGTCGAACGTCAGGTTCGCGGGCGGAGTGTGTAATCCAGTCGCCTCGCAGCGGGCCTGCGGACAGCCGGGAAAAGGCTCAAAGGGCCTCTTCGCTCACCTTGCGCTGACCCAGACCGGGCTGGCCCAGGCCAGGTGCCCGTCCTGCTGGACCGCACGCACGTAGTAGAAATCGGTCCCGGCCACCGGGCTGTCATCCGTGATCTCGACCTGCAGCCCCTTACCGCTGCCGCTTTGGCGGTAGAACTCCCGGTTGTTCTTGATCACCGCCAGGTATTCCAGGCTGTCGGTCCCCTCGACCATCACCCTGATTTTCCTGGCTGCGGAGGGGTCGCTCAGCTCGAGCTCGCCGCCCATTGTCTGCCCGTTGACCGAGAATTCCAGCAGGATCCTGGCCCCGGTGGTGGCGTAGACCCGCCTGTCCCAGAGGGCACCGAAGATAGCTTGCCTGGTCAGGGTGTCTGCACAGGCGGCGCTGATCCCGGCGCTGTTCGACCGGTAGTGCCTGAGCCAGGTGCCGGTCCCGCCCCTGCCTGCGTGCTCATCCCCGGCGCCGATGCAGCCCATTTTCAGCCCTGCGGCCAGGGCCTGCTGAAAAGTCCGGTAGGTGGTATGCCCGAACAGATAAGCCTTCTCCTGGGTGGCGGTGTATTCGCTGTTGCCCCAGACAGAGTGGATCTCATCCAGCCTCACCACCGGGGAATCCATGTCCTCCCAGCCGCCGCCGTTATGGTTGTGGGGCACGGCGATCACTTTTTTCTCGCCCAGCCCGAGCAGTTCTTTCCATAGCTGGCTCCTGGACTCGAGCCCTTCCCGTTCCCCGGCAGCCGCCCGGAAGACCGTTTCGTAACGGGGCGATTCATCCACGAAGTAGAAATTGACGTGGCCGCCGCCGGGCATGTCCCCGGCCAGCCCCTCGAACCCCGAGAAAGAGAGGAACCTGCCCGGCCGGGTGAACTTTATCGCGCTTTCCCGTATCTGCTGGAACACGCCGCGGGCATGGTCGCAGATACAGCAGTAGTCCAGGGCGGCGATGTCCCTGCAGAAACGGTTGTTGTGGTCCGGCGAGCCGATCCCATCCGACTCGTAGCTGTGCACGTGCAGGTCGCCCCAGAAGATTTTTTTCGTCCCCGGACCGGGGACGATCTTGATCGGGTTGCTCTCGCCGGCCAGCGGCTTGTCATCGTCCCTGACCACCAGACGGTACACACCGGGCTCCGAGATTTTCCCGCCGCCGGGGATCCTGATAAACTCCCTGTCCGCCTGCTCCACAGAATACTCTGCCGGCAGGGATACCCCGCGGCCGGATGCGAAGCTCAGGCGGCCGCGGTAGCTCCCGGACTCGTTGCCCAGCCTGTCCACCGGGAGCACGTGCAGGTCGAAAGGCTCGTTCACTGCTGCCACCGAGGGCACGGTGAAGACCAGCTTCACCGCCTCGCCACCCACGACGTGCAGGGCCGGTGGGTTTTCGAGGCAGTAGATTTCCCCGGCGGCCGTGTACAGCTCTGCTCCCTGCCGGTCGAGGCTGTTCACCATGTCCTCGAATTTGTCCCAGTCCACGTTTTTCAGCACGAAGGTGGTGAACTCGTGGTCCTGGGCGAAATACGCCGCAGAGGCCCCCGGGCTGCCGTAGCGGGTGTCGCCGTAGGTTACGGTAATTTTGTCCCCGGCCCTCAGCGGTGCGCCGGATACCCCGATGTAGAGGTTCGTTCCCTCGCTCTGCCTGGACAAGTCCCGGATCGAGGAATAGAGTATCAGCCCCGCTTCCGGGTTGTCCGTGCGCACGGTGGTCAGCCCCGGCGAAAAGGCTCTGGACCTCTCTTCGTTGCCATTGGGTGCCACGTCCCTGGGGAAAGTGGGGTAGTGCAGCAGCGGCGGGTTGAACCCGTAGGGGATATAGATGTTTATCGCCTCGTTTGTCCCCAGGCCGGCCTCGCCTGCGGTGTAGACGATCTCCCAGGTGCCGAACCCGCCCGCCACCACGTCCCCGCTCGGCGTTATCACGGCGCTGCCCAGCCCGGGGCCTCCCTGCAGTGCCGGGTACTTTTCGCCCGGGCCCATCCTGCGCAGGGAGCATTTCCTGCCGACAGCTTCATGGTAACGGGCGAAATAGGCCGAGCTGTCCTCTTCCCGGACGGGAGCCGCGTGTGCAGCGGACAGCCCGGCAAGCCAAAAGGAGACAGACAGGATAAAGATTTTTTTCATGGCCGGCCTTCCAGTTCGGAGTTTGACGGGTACTGCCTGGTCCCGGTAAAATGCATGGTTTCTATCGGACGTGCGGGCCATCCACAGCCAGGCCCTTGCGTGCCCGGTATTCCACGCTGTCTTCAGGGTCCAGGCTGCCGCAGACAAAGACCTTGAAACCCAGGGCGCGGGCCATGGCGGCCTTGGCCAGGGTGATCTCATTCGCCGTTTCCGCATCCGGGGCGTAACTGACCGTGATGTGGTTGCTTTTGTGCTTGGCCATCAGGCTGTCGCGCGAGACACCGTAGAGCAGGGCGTTCATCAGCGGCCACTCCTCGGTGGTCGCCTCCCACCTGCGCTGGATCTCCTCGGGCGGCAGCTTGACCGCAGCCCCGCGCCCGAGGTCCAGGCAGAACTCGCCCCGGTCGAGATAGACCCTGCTCCAGACTATCTCCCCGGGCCTGGAGAGGCCCCTGGTGCAGATGCCGTTCTCGATGAAATAGTCGTAAGGCTGCCTTACCGCCTCCATGTCCGCCCATCCCCTGGCCATGTGGCCCGCGGGAGTGTTGCCCGAGAGCTCGAAAGCCCAGATGAAAGCATCGATTTCCAGCTCTTTCCCACCGTGGCGGCAGGTGCCCCTGAAAGTGTCCCCCCACCTGACATCGTGCTGGGTGGTCTCCCAGAGCCGCGGCTCGAGGCCGCTGGCCCGGTAGATAATCTTGGTCAGGGTCTGGTCCACGGCGCAGCCCATATCGGCCTCGTTGGCGCACATGATCGGCTCGCCAGGCATGACAGCCCTGCCCCTGTACTCGACCGGGGGCCTTTCGGTGCTGTTGAGCATGGCCTCCACCACGTCGGAGGCGGCGCAAAGCCTGGCCAGGCCGAGCTGGTAGGCGATACCCACCCCGTCCAGCCCCTCCTCGGCCACGTGCCTGACAATCGCGCCGTACATCTGGCCGGACTGTACCACTGCCTTTTCGGTGATATCGGTGAACGGGTTCGAGCCGATTTCAAGCTTGAACCCCCGGTCCACCAGCCATTTCATGTAGCCCAGTGCCTCGGCGCGCGGGACCTCGAGCATCCTGGCGTAAAGGTCCGACTGGTTCAGCCTCCTCAACTGGATCCCCAGGCCGACCAGGTCGAGCTCATCGAAAGCGGCGTTGACCATACCCATGCAGAGGGGGTCGTAAAGCCCGATGATCCTGGGCCTGCCCAGGAAATTGCCGGCCGCTTTTTCGCCGAACTCCATGGCTTTCGCATATTTCCGGTGGTCCCTGGGGTTGAAGAGCACGGCATGCGAGACATCGTGCTCCAGTCTGCCGGAGGAGGCCCAGTGTTTGAGCTTTTCCAGCGCTACCGGGTCCTGGAACTGCTCGGAGCTCCAGACCAGGCAATGGCTCGCCTGGTTTTTGGAGAAGCTGTGCTTGGTCAGGCAGGCCTCAAGGCCCAGGGCACCCACCAGCCCTGGCCAGGTCCCATCGAAATTGGAGGCAGTCAGGATCGGGCCTTTATGCTCCCAGAGGTTGTAGACTATGTGGTTGCTGTACTGCCAGACAGCCTCGGCCACTACCAGCGGGGCGCCGGCGGGGATTTTGGAGAAAATCTCCCTGCCCTGGGCCTGGGTCTCGATGAAACCGTGGCCCAGCCCGGGATCGACCTCCGGGTGGGCCCTTCTGAGACGGTAACCCAGGCTGGAGAAAGCCGCCCCGAGCTGCCTCTCGCACTCGAGCTGCGCCTGCTGTCCAGCCAGGTTGGCGGTCCTCCTGCGGTCGCCGTTGGCTACCAGCAAGATCTCTTTCGGCCCGGGCTCGAGCATCTCCGCACCTTTCAGCACTGAATAATCCCAACTGACCATTTGCGCCGTTCTCCTTTCGGTCCTATCCGAGTTCAAGGCTATCTTTATCCGGCAGTCCGGGGAACCGGGCGTGCGGCCCGGTACCGGTAAGCCACCGGGGAAATATCATCCTGGAGCGGCAGGCAGCGGCCATCCGGGCGCCGCCCCGGTGCCTGCCTGAAACTTAAAAAGGGGAGAACCTTTCAGCGGATGTCTCCCCATGCCGGCTTATACCGGTAAAAAATTTGGGTATGTTTAATTGCAGCGAGTTGAAAAACAAAAAAACAAAGGGAATATGGCTGTCAAGGGCAGTTCCGGGTGGCTTTCAGCGCAATTTTTTCTCAGATGTAAGTGCTTTAACTCACAATATTAACAACAGAATGAGCACGGAACTGCTTGTCTTGCTCTGGACAGCCGATTAAAAATATATTTCATTTCGGGTTGTTGAAATTTTTTTAGCGGCCCTCTTTTACGTATAAAACTCTGATACCCGGGAGCGGGATGAGTAACAAGGTATCAAAGCTTAAGAGAGCAAACCTTTCTACAGTTTTTAGTTGTCTTCCGCGTCTTTCTCCTTGTAGAATTCCGGATATAATTTTTTTGCACATTCATGGCAAATGCCGTGGGTGAACTCGACGTCTGAATGCTCCCTGAGGTATTCCTCGATATGGTCCCACTGGTTTTTCTGGATGCGGATTTTCTTGCAGGCCGAACAGATGGTCAGGGTGCCGTTCAGGGTTTTGGCCCTGGCCAGGGCATCCTGCAGCTCGAGGACATATTCCTCCCGCCGGCGCTCGATCTTGGCCTTGTGCAGGGCCATTTCGATGGTTGACCTTAAATTGTTGGTGTTGAAAGGCTTGACCAGATAGCCGAACGGCTCGGTAATTTTGGCGTCCTCCAGGATTTCTTCACTGGCATAGGCGGTAAGATAGATGACAGGAATGTTGAAGCTTGAGCGGATCTGTTCCGCCGCTTCAATACCGTCCATCTCCCCCTTGAGTACTATATCCATCAGAACCAGGTCGGGTTTTATCTGCTCCGCTTTGGCGATCGCGGATTCAGCAGTGGACTCGATAGCCGGAACATCATATCCCAGGCTCTCCAGCGCTTTTTGAATGTCCACTGCAACCACGTATTCATCCTCAACAATGATAATCCGGGATTTCGACATTGCTGACGCTCCTTTTTAATACAGGCTTCAAAGCCTGTAAAGGGCACGCTGCCAGTACAGTATTTCTTGAAGTCAAGGAACTCCCCAAAAAAAGGCAAGAGTTTTATCACGGGTAAATCACCCGCGCGGGATCAGCAGATTGACTGCCAAACGCTGACAGGAAAGCGGCAGAGTCAGTCTGGTGAATTGGCCGCCCGAGCGCATTCCCCGCGGCTTGCCGCATCGGTTAGCGAGTGAAGATAAATAATCGAAAAATACCTGGCGTCTGCAGTATTATGATCCTGCACTTTCCCTGAGGGAGCAGGAGACGACTTTTTCGCTGGAGCCGAGTTTGTATAAAATGTGAACAATTCTTTTATACCTTAATAAATTATACAGTTAATAGCAAGATTAAGAAACAGTCGCACAGAAGGGCCACTGCGGTTATCAGGTATCTCCATTTTTCCTGCTCGGCGGCTGAACCTGTGCTTGGAAAGCCGGGCAAGAGGCCGGACCGGGCGAATTAAAACACTGCTGCTGAAGGTTGTTTCACCAAAGGGCGCAGTAATCTGCCGTGCGCCGTCTCTGCGGCTTATGGGGTGGGAGACCGTTAAAGAAAGAAATGAGACATCCGACCCGGCTGTCCCGTTACGCGGTTCTAACCCGAATTATTCATAAAATTATCGCCTCGATTTTATAACTTCAAGCATCGAGACAAGTTAAAAAGTAAATTAAATCTCCGGGATATA
>JAFGTO010000484.1 GCA_016934095.1 Candidatus Glassiibacteriota bacterium | reverse complement strand
GCTCATGTAGGAAGGCGAGCCGATTACATATCCCGCCTGGGTGGACCAGGTGCGCGAGGTCGTTTTTGCTATGCCGAAGTCCGTTACCACCGGGCGGTTCCTGGAGTCCAGCATGATATTGCCTGGCTTGATGTCCCGGTGAATGACGCCTTTGTCGTGCGCATATGAAAGGGCCAGGCCGATCCGGACTCCCATGCTGATAATCTCTGGCAGCTCGAGCTTACCGCGGTCCTTTAGTAATTTTGTCATGCTCCCGCCAGTCAGGTAACTCATCACGAAATAGCAGGAATCGGGCTCCTCGCCGATCCTGAAAATGGGTACTATGTTAGGGTGCTCCAACTGTGCCGCGGTCTTGGCGTCATCCAGGAAACGGGCAACGAGCTCCTCGTTATGCCAGAGGTGCCTGGGAAGGACTTTGATCGCCACCAGGCGGTCCAGGGCCAGCTCGCGGGCACGGTACACAACGGCCATCCCGCCCCTGCCTGCTTCCTCTTCTATCTGGTAGCGGCCCGCCAGAACCCGGCGCAGGTAGTCTTCCTCCCTGACCCGGTTCTGCTCTATCTCGAGGCCGCCGGTGGGAGTAACTACTTTGAGGTTATACCCGCATTTCGTACAGAAGTTGGATTCATCGGAGTTTGACTTTGCGCACTTGGGACAGTACATCTAATGTTTCTCCTCAATGGGCCGGAAGATAAAACTTGCTGCCATACAAGAAGATACATTATCGGGGCATGAGAGCTGAAGCAGCGCTTGACCCCGGAACCTTACCCCGGGGACTTTTATTGGGCGGTAGAGGGATGATCAGCTCCGCAGAGCTCTTAACCGGGCATATCCGCAAAAACAGGCTGCAGCAGTACCACGGTAACATTGTCCGGAGCACCTGCAGCCAGGATCCTGTCGATCAGGCCGCTGCAGGCTTTCTCGAGAGAGGCTGATTTTCTTAGCGTCTCCAGGAGTTCTGCGTTGGATATAGCCTTACTCAGGCCGTCCGTGCAGAGGACCAGCAAGTCATCAGGCTCGATACCGACCGAGAAAAGATCGGCTTTTATCCCGTTTTCCCTGCCGATGGCGCGGGTTATCAGGTTGCGCTGGGGATGCACCCTGGCCTCTTCCGGGCTGATCACACCCTCCTTCACCAGTCTTTCCATGAGGGTGTGGTCCTTGGTAACCTGTGATATCTTGCCGTTGCGTACCAGATAAGCCCTGCTGTCGCCTATATTTATCAGCACGAAGCTGTCTCGCCACAGGCATGCGGCTACCGCAGTGGCACCCATCCCGGTCTTTTGCGGGTCTTTCCGGGCCGCTTCCAGCAGCTCGCGGTTTGCAGCTTTCAGGCTGTCTGTCAACAGCTCTTCGACTTCCGGCAGGCTTTTCGCCCCGGGCAAGCCCCGGCCGATGACTCTGCGGAAGCATTCCACCGTAATGGAGCTGGCCAGTCCTCCAGCCGCGTGGCCGCCCATTCCATCGGACACGATAGCCGCGCCGATATTTTTATCAAGCCAGAAACTGTCCTCGTTGCGCCTGCGCTTAAGACCGATATCGGATTTCCCATAGGCTTCGAGAATCATAGCATATTTTCCCAGTCGGTTCCGGTTCGTGATCCTTAGCCATAAAGATCCGGCCGGTCGCAAAACGAGCTCGCAGCCAGACCTTGTTATTCATGATTGCATGATAAAACGGAGCTTGATCTCTCCGAACTGGATTTCATCTCCGGAGCTCAGGTCGGCACGCTCGTTCAGACTCATTTTCCTGCCGTTTATTTTTACCGGGTTTTTCAGTCCGAGGTTTATCAGCGTGAATTTATTTGCCTTGAAGAAGAGCTTTGCCTGCTTCCGGTGTACCGTGAGCGGCAGGAACTGGAGGTGGGCCAACTGCCGGCTCTCATCATCATTCCTGGCTTCCCGGCCTATGGTTGTTTCATGCCCTTGCCGCGTGGAATAGCCGTGAATGTCGAGCAGCTCGCCTTTTTTGTCTCCGGATAAAACCTCGAGCTTCCCCGGCAGCAGCATGATTTCAGCTTTGATCTTTTTTGATTCATAAAGCTGCGTCTTCTTGTTATCGATACCGGAGCCGCTTTCGGCCGCGGGCGCAGGGGCTGCTCCGGAAGCCTGTTTTTTCGCGCCTGCCTTGACAGCACTCACCGGCCGGTCATGGACTACAATGTTGTAAATTTTCAGGGACTGAGGGACATTTTTCAGTCTTCTCTTGCCGAGATATACAGTTTCCAGACCGGGCTGGTTGCGGATGTCGTTGTAAACCCGCCCGGAGATACAGATCCCTCCCGGCTGGGCCAGCGGCTCGAGCCTGGAGGCGATGTTAACTCCATCCCCGTAGATATCGCTGCCGTCGATGACCACATCCCCCATGTGAATCCCGATACGTATCGAGAATTCCGGATCGCTTTTTAGCGACCTCTGAATGGCCAAAGCACAGTTGACGGCATTCACCACGCTGGGGAAGCTCGAAAGCGTGCCGTCGCCGATCTCTTTCAGCCATTCACCGCCGTACCGTTTCAAAAAGGACTTGATGGTTTTCCTGTTCTTCCTTAAAACCCTGATCGCAGTTTGCTCGTTTTTCGACATCAGGTCCGTATAGCCAATAATGTCCGTAAACATTATTGCCAGCAGCTTTCTTTTGCTTATCATAATTGACTTAATTGTAATTATATAATGCGTGAATTGGTATTGGTGAACAGGATTGGACTATCATCGTCGGAAGCTGTAAGTTGATTTTATTCAAGAAGTCCGGTCAAATCAAGAGATTTTTTTCTTGACAGCGGGTGCTCTCCGGAGTTTCCGGTAGAGCCTGGCCGGACACGGGGACCGGGCTGCCGGAGAGAGAGATGCCGGCCTGCCGCCTGTTTTTTACTGCAGAATGTCCTGCGGGAGTCCCTGAACGGACCCCGGCGGCGGGAAATTTTCACACTTTACGCAAAGGCGCGGATTGATGGTATTCGGTTATTTCCGTTCGCCCGGGCGGTCAGCTCAGTCGCTCGAGCCGGCAGCCTTGTATCTCACCACCAGGTACAGGCTGCTGGCCCCGCCGCTCAGGTTGCGGATAACATGCCGCACGTCCACCTGGTAATGGATCGAGTCGCCCTGCTCCAGGACCGCTTTCTTGGCTTTGGCTTCCACCGATACTTTGCCGCTGGCCACACTGAGGAACTCTTCAGTGCCCTCCAGGTGGGCCTCGCTCACCACGGACCCGCCTTTTTTCAGCTCCAGGGTGTAGACTTCGAGCTTTTCCGCCAGGTACAGCGGGGAGAGTATCCGGAAAATGCACCTGCCGTCGTCCCTCTCCAGGATCACCGCTTCGTTCTTGTGCAAGTGGTTGAACAACTGCTCGCTCTTGCCGGACTGCAGCAGCTCCTGGAACGGCACGTCCAGGCCGTAGGAGATCTTCCAGACTACCGCCACGGTGGGGTTGACTTTCTCCTGCTCCACCTGGGAAAGCATGCCCTTGGAAACCCCGCTGCGCTTGGAGAGCTCATCCAGGGAAAGGTTTTTCTCTTTCCTGATCGAGGCGATGTTCTTGCCCAGGGCGGGCATTTTGGATTCGTTTTTCATTTTATCCTCGAAAAAAAGTTGACAATGCCGAAAAATATATTATAATAAACAAAAGTTTAATATATCAAACATCATCTGTCAAGGGTCCGCTTCCATATTACATGAGTTGAGGCGGTTGTACAAATAAAAAAGTACCGGCCACCCGGCCGGAGTTGCTTTCGCACAGTTATAACAATTTTACGACAGAGGTCTAGTATAGGAGTGTTTCTGCGCACCCCCATTCCTTTTCCCAAACTTTTTATCTTGATTTGGTAGATAAGATCTATTCCT
>JAFGTO010000065.1 GCA_016934095.1 Candidatus Glassiibacteriota bacterium | reverse complement strand
CGCCGGGGAGATGGCCCGGCGCCTGGCCGAGGTCCTGGCACAAGGCGGGCAGGACAGTCAGCCACGCCCTGTAGGCGATACGAGATCCCCCACCCTCGACAGCCGCTACCTCTCGCGCTTCAACATCCGCACTTTCCACTCCCTGTGTTACCTGATGCTCAAGAGGCACTGGCGCCTGCTTTTCGACAGGCCTTTCAGCCTGGTGGTCGACCGGGTCCCGGGCGAGACCAGAAGCGGCCTCCCCGGAACTCAGACCAAGGCCGGGCTGCTGAAGAGGGCTGTCGACGGCTGCCTCTCCGACCGGGCTTTCCGGGTCGATTTCAAGCGTTACCTCTGGGAATACCTGCTCGAGACCGATGAAGCCGACAGGCTGGGCGGCCCGGACGACCCCAGGCCCGCCGGCCTGGAGACCGCCGCCGGCATCAGGGTGCGCTCGTACGCCGAGAGGGAGATAGCCAACTGGCTGCACGGACTGGGAATCGAGTTCCTTTACGACCGGCCTGTCTGCTGGGGCGGCAGGCAGCTCCGGCCGGATTTCTACCTGCCCGCACAGGACCTCTACCTCGAGGTCTGGGAGTTCGGCGACCCGGGGTCCAGGAGCCTGCGCCGGGCAAAGCTCAACCAGTACCATGTCCACGGTAAGCGCCTGGTCGAGGTCGAGCGCGAGGAGCTGCTCGACTTTGCTTCTTTCCTGCAAAAGATGGCCAAGCTCTTTCCCGGGATATTCCCCGGCGGAGGGGTTTCGGATTCCGAGCCCGAGGACCTTGACCGGCTCGAGAGCCCGGAGGCCGGCTATCCCGAGGCATTGAAAAGCTTTATCAGCCTGGCCGAGGAAGTACTGGACAAGGTGAAGAACCACTCGGTGAACCTGCAGGGGCTCTCCGCCAGGGCAGCCCGCGAGAAAGACCGGCGGACCAGGTCTTTCTACCGGCTTTTCCTGCAGGTCTGCACCGGCTACCAGGAGCTCCTGCAGGCCGAGGGGGCGCTGGATTTCAACGACCTGGTCCTGCAGGCGGCCGAGCTGTTGAGGCGCAACCCCGGCCTGCGCGAGAGCTGCCGCCGGCACTGGCGCCACGTGCTGGTGGATGAGTACCAGGACGTGAACACACCCCAGGTGGAGCTACTCAAGGAGCTAGTCGGGCCGGAGAGCAGCCTGACCTGCGTGGGGGACGACTGGCAGAGCATCTATGGTTTTCGGGGCTCCGATGTGTCCCACATCCGGAATTTCAGCGCTGAGTTCCCGGGCACGAGCACGGTCAACCTGCGACTGAACTACCGCAGCGGCGAATCGATCGTGGGATTGTCCAGCCACGTAATCCGCAAGTGTAAAAACTATACCGAAAAGCAACTGGTGGCTCTCAACCGCGATCTGCAGGGTATCGTGCTCTACAGGGCCGGGTACCTTTACGGCGATGGAGTCGGCTACGTGGCCGGCAAAGTCCGCTCCCTGGTCGAGGAGGGGCTCTACCGCCCCCGGGACATCCTGATCCTCTACCGCCGCTCATCCAGCTACCGCCTGCTCGGCGAGGCCCTGCACGGCCTGGGGCTGAAGGTGCGCAGCGAGACCATCCACGGGGCCAAGGGCCTCGAAGCGCCCTGTGTCTTCCTCTGGGGTCTGGTCGGCGGCAGAGGGGGTTTCCCCGGTGTCTGGAGGGACAGGGGCATCCTGCGCCTGGTATTGCCGCAGGACCTGGGCCGGAGGATGGATGAGGAGCGCAGGGTATTCTACGTGGCTTTGACCCGGGCCAGGGAGCGGCTGTTCCTGATCACGGAGCAGAGAAACCCCAGCGAGTTCCTGAAAGACGCTCCGCCGCAGTATTTCGAGGGTCTGGACAGGCCGCCGGAAAATGTACTTTCAGGCGCGGCTCAACCCGAATGCCCACGCTGCGGCGGGACAATGATGAGCCGCTGGCGCTTTTGCCCTTTCTGTTACCACGGGCTGGAGGCCTGCTGCACGGACATTGACTTGAGGGCCGGAAGGCCCTAGCTTAAAGCCGGTCCGGGATACTACTCTTACTGCGAGGTGAGTATCAGACTCAGCTTGAAAATACTTTTCTGTGGCCTGGCTGTTACGGCAATTTCAACCTGGGCGCAGTTGCCTGTGGTACACAGCCGCTTCCAACTCGCCGGGCCCGGGGCCTGGGCGGCTTACAGCCTGAGCGGGGCCAATTCTCTCGGGATCAGCCAGCTCTACCTGGCCGTAGTCGGCCAGGATTCTCTCGAGGGCAAGCTGCACTTCTGGTATGAGTGGACCACGGTTGTCAGGGGAGACACCCAGTCGGTCAAGCTGCTGGTGAGCGCGGACTCGGTTTTCAGCCTCAAGGCCAGGCGCATGATTGTCAAGCAGGCCGGCCGCCAGGCCGTGGAGCTGCCTTTCGGCGGCCTGGACCTGGAAGCCCTGATGGGCCAGCAGTCCGCACTGGGGATCGACCCCGAAGACCTTGCCTCTGCCGTGGAGAAAGCAGGGAAGACCGGGCGCAAGGTCGAGGACCTGGGGAGCGAGGCCCGCACGGTCGCCGGCAGGAGGCTCGAGGCCCGCCGGCTGAGGGTCACCGAGAAGGACGGCAGAGAGGTCGGGCTCTGGCTCAGCCCCCGGGTGCCTTTTTTCTCGCTGGTCAGGCTGGAAAGCCCGGGCCTGGAAGTGGACCTGACCGGCTGGGGCACTGCAGGTGCAGTCGAGCGAATCGGCCAGGACTTCCGCCCCCTGGATTTGAAAGGCCTGATGGAGGGCTTGCGGCAGCCCGAATGACCTTATCTTTCCGGCAGCCCCGCTCCGTGCGAAAGTTTGACAAACGTCAGCTTCAGTATTAAGTTAGAGGGGCGTTGAAAAAAAACATCAGCGCCCCGTGGTGAAATTTATCGCTTCATGGGCTGTCAAGGGCGAGGCAAGCCGTTTTCAGGGTAACTGTAAGATCTCCTTTATGTTATGCAATTTTAGTCTTCTTGGAGTTTGTCGTTGTCCTTGGAGTGGAAACGGCCCTTGACAGCCTATTACTCTAACTCTTTAATACTTCAACGCACTTTTAAACAAAGAAAGACAGAGATGCGGGCGATTAGCTCAGATGGTTAGAGTGCTTGCTTGACATGCAAGAGGTCACTGGTTCGATTCCAGTATCGCCCACCAT
>JAFGTO010000483.1 GCA_016934095.1 Candidatus Glassiibacteriota bacterium | reverse complement strand
GGGGTGTCTTTGATGCAGTGGGGGGGCCACTGCCCGCCCTGAGAGAGGAAAGAGCAGTGGTTTTCCGGGTGCCAGTCGCGGGTGAAAACCACCAGGCGCCCGGCCGCGGAATAACCGGCTATAAGCTCGTTGACCGGCCCGATCACCGACCCGGTGTCATGCGCGGCCAGGGCACCGCCCTCGCAGAAATCCACCTGTATATCGACTACCAGCAAGGCATCCTGCACGCTTTCGCCTCCGTTTATCAGGTCCGGCTAAAATTCCAGGTTTACCGCTTTTTTCCTGTCTTTCACAGCGTTCAATGCCCGGAACTCCCGGCGTCTCTGCGGGTTTTCCGGGTCGAAAAGCAACAGTTGATGCTCTCCTTCACGGTAGGCGGGCAGGATTTCCCCGGGAGCTTTCAGCGGACAGGAGTAGACCAGGCCCTCACGGCCGTGAAAGACTGCTGCGCAGACCCTCCCGGTCCCGGAGAAATTCACCCGGGCCAGGAAGAGCTCCACCGGGCGGCCGTCCATCTGCGCCTGGGTAAAGCTCGCCGGCCAGCCCTTGAACTGAAGCCTGTCGTCCGAGCCGGGTTTCACATCGTAGGGCCAGCATTCGATCCGGTAGCTGCGGGCCTGTTTGTCGATGCGGACTATCCCGACACCATCCCCCTGGCAAAGCCGCACCAGGTCTTCATTGATTCCGGGCCGCGAGTTCCACCTGCGCAGGGTCTGGTCGCGGTCGCCCATGAATTGGACATCCGTGGGATTGGCGGCGGCGAGCAGTCGGAAATGGTTGCCGAACCCGTCGAGGAAGTCGCCGGTATAGCCCTCCGGGTCGGCCAGGGGCCCGCCGCCCGGCTGGGCGGCATAGAACCAGCGCCAGAAGATATTGCCCAGGGCGGGCACACAAAATTGCACCGGACCGTCCGCCGGGGCCTCCAGGCCCATCTTGATCAGGGTCGACAGGTGCTGGTCGCCGCAGACAACCAGGGCGCGGGCCTTGCGGAAAGCACTCAAAGCCCGGTCCCGGCCTTCCTTGGGCCAGCCGTCGGTATCGAAGTCCCGGGTGATCTTTCCCTCCCGATCGGTCTGCGCCGAGGCGTAGGTCCCCTGGCTCAGCACCACTTTGACCGAGGCTCCCCCATGCCAGTCCGTGGCCCAGTCCTCGAGAAAGCTGAGCTGGCGCCGGCCCAGGAGTGCAGCCCCCGGCCCCTGGTGAAACCGCTGAGACTTGAACTTGCGGTCCTCAACCACCGCGAAGCTCACCCCGCCGTAGCTGAAACCCGTGTAGTAGACCCCGATGCCGTTGAGGATGGGGGAGGGATCGTAAGGGTCGGGATTGTGCGAGCATTGGGTGCGTTCCACCAGCCGGACGAACAGCGGGTCCATCATGTAGCCGCCGTAGTTGTTGTGGCCGGCCATGTTCAGCCGCCCGCCCCAGCCCCAGATGTTGCCCTGGTAGACATCGTGGTCGTCCACCTGGCAGACAGCCGGCCGGCGGCGGGTCAGCGGGCCGAAGGCCCAGTGCCAGATGTACCATTTGTACAGGTAATCCCAGACCGGAAAGCGTTCGCTGTATTCCGGGGCAGTCGGCTTGCCCTCGTAGACCTGGTCGCCGGTGAAACAGAGCAGGTCCACCGGGTTTTCGGCCAGGTTGTCGACAGTCTGCTCGAAAGGGAACCACAGGTTGGCCGGCGTCCAACGCCCGACTATGGAAGGGGCGTCCGCCGGGGCCGGGCCGGAATCCGCCGTGCGGCCCATTACACCCATGCCGGTAAATGCGGCCAGGCGAAAGTTCTCCGCATCTTTCGGCTCCCCGGCCACTGTACCCTGGTACGAGTATGTCTTCCCGTCCTGCCCATGATAGACCACGCGGAAAGGCAGCGAAGAGCCCCCGGGCAGGCTTTCCACCCGGAAGCGTGCGGTGTAATCGGGAGTGGTGATCCTGGCGCTGTCGGCTGTCGCCCACCCGGCGTTTCCCCTGTCCGGCTGCCGGAGCTCCAGCCAGGCTTTGAGCGGGAGCGGAAAGCGGCCTCCCGGTTCCCCCTGGTAAGCCACCGGCGCAAACTGCGCGGTGAGCTTGAGCACACTGTCCGCCAGGGAGTAGAGGATACCGGTTATCGGCCCGAAAGCCCGCTCGGGACGGTCGCTTACCTTGTCGCCCCAGACCCGGAAATCGCGCAGCCGGAGAGAAGGGTGGCTCACCGGCTCCAAGGCGCTGTAGGCCAGGGCCACCGAGCCGAGGACCTCGCGCTCCGGACGGTTCTCCAGGCTGAGCCGGGCATAGTTTTCGCCGCTCCGGGGATCGGAAAGGCTCAGGTGCAGGTCATACTGATCCTCGCCGGTGGAGGGGCCGACCTCCAGGGTAAGGATAATCTCCCCCGCTTTTTCCAGCAGGCCGGGACAGTTTACTTCCGTACCTGCAAGCTCCGGGTACTCCCGGGCGGTCAGCTCGGTGCTGTTGTCCCTGAAACTCAGGCGGCAGTCTTTACCGGTTTCCAGAAATGCCAGCAGACCGCCGCCTTTACCGGAGCTGCAGTGCACCAGGGCGGCGGCCCGGTAGTCCAGCAGGCCGGCTCCGGCACCGACCAGGAAGCCGACCCGGCAGGCTCCGCTCCGGCCGTTTTCGGATGAGACCCGCACGCTCAGGGTATAGTATCCAGGGCCGGGGTGGACCTGGCGGGTGATCGCATGCACCGTGCGCACCGGCAGGTCCGGGTCGCCGACAGTGGGCATCAGCCAGCCGCGGCTCACCTCCCAATCGGCCAGCCGGTTGGCCCAGAGGTTCTCTCCCAGCCAGCGCCGGTAGCGTATGGATTCCCAGTTATCTGTCCGGCTTTGTTCTTGGCTCACCTGGGCGCCGGCAGTGCCGGCCGCAGTGAAAACCAGGAAGAGCACGGCGGCCCGAAGATAATTTTTATTTCCGATCGGCATAGACCCTCCCCGCACTATCGGTGCATCGGTGTGGCCCGAAAACAGGCTTGACGGGAAAAAGCGCAGCCGGTCAGTAATCGCTTGCCCCGCCGGGCTTGCCGGGCTCGAAAATGTGGTGCGAGCCGGGCGGCAGCGGGCGAGGCCTGCGGAACTGATGGGTCTCCGGGTCGATATCCAGGATGCGGGCTATAGTCAGGCCCCACATTTTGGCCCTGAGCCTTTCCGGGACCTCGTTGGCGTCCAGGAACTTCTGGAAGCGCTCGATGTTGCCGATCAGCCCTTCCGGCTGCTCATCCGTGCCGAAAACGATGTGCTCGAAAGCATCCGGCCCGCCCTTGAGGGTATGGGCGGTTTCCTCGCCCTCACCGGCGCTCCACCAGAGGATTTTCTTGAAGCGGGCCAGGTCATCGAGCTTGATCAGCTTGTGCAGGGTGGAGCCGGTGATGTCGAAGAAGAGGTTGGGGTTCCAACGGCAGGCCTCGGCAGCTTCGTCATAGAACGGGTTGCCGAAATGCGCTCCCTGGATCATGGTGCGCGGGAAGGCCCTGGCGACCAGGTCCAGGTACCCCGGGCGCATGCGCATGGTCGAGGACTTGGCCGGCTTGTCGGTCATCCCCCGCGAAGTGATCCCGGTGTGGAACAGCATCGGCAGGCCCAGGTATTCGCAGAGACGGTACATCTGGAAGTAGGATGGGTCATCCCAGTTTTTCTCGGGTGAGTGGAACTTGATCCCCACGAAACCGGCCTGGTAGAATTTTTCTATCTCTCGCACGGCGTTGGGGTCGTCCGGGTCCACCCGGCCGTAGGGGATGACCACGTCCGGGTAGTCCTCGGCCGCTTTTTTGATCAGCTCGAAGTCATCCATCCATGTGAGCACGCAGGCCATGGCGTTGTGCTCCCGGTAGATACTCACCAGGCGTTGCACCCAGTCGTTGTCGTGGCCCGCGTGAATGTGCGAATCGAGGATAAACCTCTGGTCCGCCCCGGCCGTGCCCGACCATACCAGAAAGGCCAGCCCCAGTGTCGAAACCGCCAGTCTCAGCATGCGAGAAAGCATTCTTTTCCTCCCGGTTGAAAAGTAGAAGATAAAAGCTCGGATGAGATTTGGCATATCAGCTACAAAACAGAGATAAAATTATCCAGCGTGGCTTTAAGCGACTCCATGAGCGAGGTCTCATCACCGGCCAGGTCGTTTTCTTCGTATGGGTCTTCGCTCAGGTCGAAGAGCATTTGCCGCCGGTCCCCGCCTTCCTGGCCGTCGCTCTGCAGGTACTTCCATTTGCCCTGCCTGATTGCGGCCGTGCTGTTGTAGACCCAGAAGAGGGTTCTTTCCGCGCATTCGCTGTCAGGGTCTTTGATCAGCGGTAGGAGGTCCAGGCCCTCGGTTTTTGTCCTGCTTTCGGGAGCACCGCCCAGAGAGCTGAAAGTCTCATAGAAATCCAGGTGGGAGCACGGGCGGGAGCAGGTGCCGCCGGGCTCGATTGCGCTGGGCCAGCGCATCAGGCAGGGAACCCGGATGCCGCCCTCGAAGAGGGTGGCTTTCTCCCCGCGGAAGGCGCCGTTGCTGCCGCCGTAATCCGGGTCGGCCCCGTTGTCGCTAGTGAAGATAACCAGCGTATTCGAGGAAAGTCCCAGGCGTTCCAGAGCTTCCAGGACCATTCCTACGCCGTTGTCCAGACTTACTACCATCGCCGAGTAGATGTTGCGGTCGGCATCCGGGCCGTCGAAACCGGCGATCAACTCCTCCGGCGCCTGGAGTACGTTGGCTTCCGCCCCTGGAGCATTGGCCTTGCCGTAATGCGGGGCATTATGGGCCAGGTTCAGGTAGAACGGGCGGTTGCGGTTCCTGACGAGGAAGGCCACAGCCTCGCGGGTGAACAAGTCGGTGGAGTAGCCCTCTTCCTCGATGAACTGTTCGTTGCGGTAGAAACAGGCCTCGCCGCGGTAGCGGTGGGTGAAAAAATCGATACAGCCGGGAGTGAACCCATAAAAATAATCGAAACCGTGGCGGGTAGGCAGGAAACGACTGTTGCCGTGGCCGAGGTGCCATTTGCCGATCAGGCCGGTGGCATAAAAGCTTTCCCGGAGCACCTGGGCGATGGTTTTTTCGCCGGGCTCCAGGCCCCGCTCCGCATCCTGGGGTGAAGTCGGCATCAGGGGAGTGGTCAGGTTGTGCCTGGAGCGTTGCGGCATCAAGCCGGTCAATTGGCTGAAACGGGAAGGGGTGCAGACCGGGGCGCTGACATAGAAATCGGTGAAAAGCAAACCCTGCCTGGCAAGGGAGTCGATGTTGGGAGTGGGTATCTCGCCGCCGTAGCAGCTCAGGTCGCCCATGCCCAGGTCATCGGCGTTGATCAACAGGATGTTGGGCGGCTGCTCGGCTGCGGCGGACGGGTTTTCGCTGCAGGCGAGCGATGCAGCCGCAGCGCCCAGGGCTGCCGTGCCCGCTCGTCTGACAAAATCCCGGCGGGAGATTTTTTGGCAAGGGGGAGACAAGATCATACCTCTATTCGAGCTTGAGAGAATTTAATTCCATTTACTCCTTCTTAAACCCTTAATTCATAATAAAAGCCAATGGCAGTTTTCGGCGGTTACTGATAAGAGACTGAAATGCTTCAGGTTACTCACCCCGCCCTCTTTCAGCGGGCACACCTGTCCCGTAAGTATTTGCCGCGGTGCACCGGCAGGGAAGAGATCTTGTTTCGATCCCGGAAAGGCGATCGTGGAGAAGCGGCTCAACGCAACAGTGTTACAGATAAGGAGCGCTCGCCGGCGTGTCAAGGATTTTGGCGGGTGCAGGACTTTTCAGACCAGGTGGTCTCTCGAGCGCATCAGCTCGTGCCAGCTGGCCAGGATTTGCTCCTGCGTCAGCCCGGGCTCGAGCGGGGGCAGCACCTCGACCACGATCCTGCCCGTGTGGAAACCGGGCCTGGCCCTGGACAGGGTGGACCCGGTGCCGCGGATATGCAGCGGCACGATGGGCGCCCCGCTGGAGAGGGCGAGCATGGCGACCCCCGGTTTGGGAGTGTCCGCCCTGTTGTCGATGGAGCGCTTGCCCTCGGGGAAGAGGCACAGCGGAAAGCCCCTGCCGAGGACTCCGAGGCTGTATTGCAGCGAGCGGGTCGTGGAACCCAGCCTGCCGGTGGTGATTATCCTGCCGGGGTAGCAGAGCAGGGAGAAAGGGAAAGTCTCGAAGATCTCCCCGATCCCCATGAAGAAAAGCCTGCGGGTGACCCGGTAGGGCAGTATCCCGTAAATCGCCGGCCCGTCGATATAAGAAACGTGGTTGGGTGCGATGATGAACGGGCCCTGGGCAGGCAGGTGCCCGGCCCCCTCGAGGCGGATGCGGTAAAACAGCTTGAAAAAGAACCGGAGTTTCAGGTGGGCCCACCAGCGGAACGACCTGCCGAAAAGGCCCTCCCCGGTGTCCACCACCTTTTCCAGGGGTTCGGCTGCAGGGCCTGGCTTTCCCGGCCCGGGGGCAATGCTGTCGCGTGCCTCCAGCAGCGGGCGGAGGTCATCCAGGCAGAGCACGGCCCCGGCTTTGTCTTCCGGGACCGAAACCTTGAAATGACGCTCCAGCGCCGAGATGAAATCCAGCTTGCTCAGGGAGTCCAGGCCCAGATCCGTTTCCAGGCTGTCCTCTCCGGAGGGGTTCCGCTTGAGCCGCAGGTGCTGTTTGACAAAAGACAGCAGCTCATCCTGCGGCCCTGCGTCCTCCTCAGGGGCCTGGCCCTTTACCGCTTCCCCGGCCCTGCGCTGCTGCAGGGCCTCGACAATCTCGTAGCGCTTCGGCTTGCCCAGGCGGGTCTTGGGGAAAGGCTGGTTCACCACCTCCACCCTGGTCACCCGCTGGTATCCCGGGAGCCGGACCGCCAGGTTCTCGATCTCGAACTTGATGTCCTCGTAGATGCGCGCGGTCTGCCTGCGCATCAGGGCCTGGCGCGAGGGGACCACCGCTGCGGTGAGATGCTCGCCGGTCTCGTCTTTCAGCGAGCAGATACAGACTTCTTCGATCAGCTCCGAGGCTCCGTAATGCTCCTCCAGGACTTGGGGAGTGATGTTCTTCCCGGAGGGCATCACGATGATTTCCTTGAGCCTGCCGCTCAGGAAGAGGCAGCCGCGCTTGTCCTGGTATCCCAGGTCCCCGGTCCGCAGCCAGCCTTCCTGGAAGGCCTCTGCCGTGGCCCGGGGGTCTTTGTAATACCCTGCCATCACGTTGGGTCCGCTCACCAGGATCTCTCCCTCGTCTACCGCCGGGTCGGTCCTGGCCACCTTGACCCGCACGCCCGGCGCAGGCTTGCCCACCGAGCCGAACACCGGCCTGGAGAAATCGTTGATGGCCACAACCGGGGAGGTCTCGCTCAGGCCGTAGGCCTCGACGATGCGGAAACCCAGGCAGGCCAGGTCGCGGTGCACCTCGGGCTCGAGACGGGCCCCGCCGCAGGCGAAATACCTGAGCCCGGGCAGGCGGCGGTGCAGACTGCGAAAGAGGAGCCAGCCGGGACGAAACCCGC